>CALLXZ010000279.1 GCA_937875605.1 uncultured Moheibacter sp. | reverse complement strand
TTCAAAAAATACCTGAAAAGAAAATAATGAAGGTGAAATGCCTTTTTGATTATGCATTAGCAATTTTTCTGCTTCCAATTCTATTGCCGATAATTTTGATTCTCGTGGTGATTTCTTCGTGCGATACCCGAAACTTTGGACTTTTTTCCCAAATCCGGATCGGAAAAAACGCGAAATTATTCAAAATTTATAAAATCCGTTCCATGAAAGGACTTTATGAAGTAGATGTTACAACCGATCAAACCCATAAAATAACGGCATTTGGTAAGTTTCTTCGAAATTCCAAATTGGATGAAACTCCACAGATTTTCAATATACTTCTCGGGCAAATGAGTTTTGTAGGTCCTCGACCCGATGTGCCCGGTTATGCAGATGAATTAAAAAACGACGACCGAATCATTCTTTCCGTCAAACCCGGCATCACAGGTCCTGCGCAATTAGCGTTTAAAAACGAAGAAGAAATTCTTAATCATCAAGTAAATCCTTTGAAATACAATGATGAAATTCTTTGGCCTGAAAAAGTCAGAATTAACAAAGAATATGTGCGAAATTGGTCATTCTTTGGTGATTTGAATTATTTAATTAAAACAATTTTTTAAAACCAAAACAGCTTTTAACCTGCTGAAAATCATAAATTTTAATTTAAGATAAATTTGTCTTAAATATGTAATTTCGTATCTTTGAAGAAACAAAAAACCGATGTTTTCAAAATCATGCGAATACGGTATCAAAGCTATCATCTACATCACCTTGCAATCTTTAGAGGGAAGGCGGATAAAAGTTGGGGAAATCGCAGAAAATTCAGATTCGCCGGTTGCATTTACTGCTAAGTTGCTTGGGATTTTAACCAAATTTGACATTCTAAAGTCTCAAACCGGACCCAACGGAGGATTTTACATTGAACCTTATCGTTTACAGAAAATAAAGTTGAGTGAAATAGTGTTCGCCATTGATGGAAATTCCGTTTACGAAGGTTGTGGATTGGGTTTAAAGGAGTGTGATGCTGAAAATCCCTGTCCTTTGCATAATAATTTTGTGAAAGTAAGAAACGAATTAAAATGGATGTTGGAAACAACCACTCTTTATGATTTGGCGATGAAATTAAAAAAAGGAGAATCGGTTTTAATTAGGTAATATAGTTTATATGAGTGAATTAAGAGACATAGAAAGTTTAGATGATGTGAAATTTTTGGTCGATACTTTTTATGGAAAAGTACGTAAAGATGAATTCATCGGTCCTATTTTCGACGATGTCATTCAGGATCGCTGGTCGGAGCATTTGGAGAAAATGTATCGTTTCTGGCAGACGGTTTTGTTGGGAGAGCACACGTATACCGGCAGACCTTTTGTTCCACACATGAAACTTCCGGTGGAAAAAGAACATTTTGACCGATGGCTGGAATTGTTTTTCGAAACAGTAGACGAATTATATACAGGACAAAAAGCCGAATTGGCGAAGTGGCAGGGAAACCGTATGGCGGAAATGTTTCAGTTGAAAATCGATTATTTCAGAAAAAATTCGCAGCAAACACCCTTATTATGAAAATTTCATCCCGACTAATTCTTGCTTTCTTATTTATTTGGATTGGTTTTATATGCGCCATTAGTTTTATGGAAGCCTGGTTAAAATTTCAAGCTCCGGGCGTTACTTTACCTATAGGTTTGGGAATCGGGAAATTGGTATTCGGAGCATTGAATAAAGTTGAATGGCTTCTGTGCATTTTGATTTTAGTTTTATTGATTTGGGAGAAAACACCGAAATATTATCTTTTTATCGGAGTGGTTTTTCTTCTTTCGTTCCAAACATTTTGGGTGTTACCGGAATTGAATTTGAGAGCGGATGCGATTATAAATGGTGAGAAATTACCTTCTTCCAATCTGCATTTTTATTATGGAGGAGCAGAAATCCTGAAATTTATTTTTTTGCTTGTATTTGGATTTAAAAAGATGAATTCGGTTGAATTAAAAGATAAAAAATGAAAACTTCTGATGTTGACAAAGCACAGGGACACTGGATACTTGCCCGGATGGGGAAAAAAGTTTTGCGTCCCGGGGGAAGAGAACTTACACTGAATTTAATTGATAATTTAGGAATTGGTCCAAAAGATAATTTGGTGGAATTTGCGCCGGGATTGGGGAAAACAGCTAATTTATTGATTGAAAAAAATCCGAAATCCTATACGGGAATTGATGCGGATACTGAAGCAGTAGAAATCCTTCGAAAAAATATAAAAGGGAAAAATCTGAAATTTATTCATGGAAAAGCCGCTGAAACGGGATTGGAGAGCGATTCAGTTGATAAACTCATAGGAGAAGCAATGCTCACGATGCAGGCTGACCATAGGAAGTCGGAAATAATAAAAGAGGCATACCGGATTTTGAAGAAAGGCGGTTTGTATGGAATTCATGAATTGAGTTTATTTCCAAATGATTTATCGGAAGAAATTAAATCTGAAATCCAACGAGAACTGGCAATCAGTATAAAAGTGAATGCGAGACCGCTTACCGTGAAAGAATGGGAAGAAATTTTGAAATCAGAAGGATTTTCCATTCGTAAAACTATCACGCGTGATATGAAATTGTTAGAACCAAAACGAATTCTGGATGATGAAGGATTTTTCCGAACCTTGAAAATCGGATTTAACATTCTGACACATCCTGATGCCGCCAACCGTATTTTTGCTATGCGGAAAGTTTTCAGAAAATACCAAAATCATATCAATGCAGTGGCAATTATTGCTGAAAAAAAATAAAAATCAAATAAAATGAACGTCTCAGAATCAAACATCATTGGAGAAATTGTTGCCAAAGATTACAGAGCAGCAACTGTTTTTAAAAATCACGCCATCGACTTTTGCTGCAACGGAAACCGGACGATTGCAGAAGCTTGTTCAGAAAAAGAATTGGATGCAAATGTAATTTTGAACGAACTCGAAAATGCTTTGACAGAAAGCAAAGCTGAAACTACGGATTTCAATTCCTGGCCATTGGATTTGCTGGCAGATTATATCGAAAAAAAACACCATCGTTATGTAGAGCAAAAGATAACAGAAATCAAACCTTATCTGGAAAAAATCACCAAAGTTCACGGCGAAAGACATCCGGAATTAGTTGAAATCA
>CALLXZ010000278.1 GCA_937875605.1 uncultured Moheibacter sp. | reverse complement strand
GGTGCCATATCGCCAATTCTTGGCATTGTATTTACTTGATTTTCCATTTTTTTAAAATTTTAATATTATTTAATTAACTATTTACTTCCATCCACTCTTTCATTCCGGCACTATAGTTTTTCACATTTTTGAACCCGTTTTTAGCTAAAAGGGATTGTGCAATGGTCGCTCTGTCACCACTTTGACAATGAATAACGATTTGCTTGTCTTTACTGAATTTATCCAGATTATCAGGTAATGTACCTACAAAAACGTGATCTGCACCTTCTACGTGATAGGTTTCGTATTCTGTCAATCCTCTCACATCGACAATTTGAGCATCCGGATTTCCGATATACGATTTGAATTCATCAATATCGATAATGTCTTCCGTTTCTAAATCCAAACCTAAATCATTCACATCAGAAATGTATCCGTAGATATTATCCAAACCGATTCGCATTAGTTTCCGGGTCAGATCTTCCATCTGATTGTCGTCGGCAACCAAAATAAATTGTTCCTGATAATTCAGTAACCAACCTGCCCAAGTAGAGAAAGAATTATTGCCTTGGATATTGATACTTCCCGGAATAAATCCTTTGGCAAAATCTGTTTTCACTCGTGCATCAATAACTTTCAGTCCGTCGTTATAAGCCGTCAAGAACTGCTCTTTTGACAATTTTTGATGTTTCGGAACTTCAACCAATAGTGGACGATCTACTTTGTTTAAGTGCTTCATCATCGCAAAATATTTTGGTGGTTCCGGCTGACCTTCTAACAGGTATTTGATAAATCCGGCTTCATCATCCTGATATTGAAACGCCCAGTTACGGATTTTCTCGTAACCTACCGTAGAACTTGGTACTGCTCCCAAGGCTTTTCCGCAAGCCGAACCTGCTCCGTGTGCCGGCCAAACCTGCACGTATTCCGGCAATGCGGCAAAGCGTTGAATGGATTCGTACATCTGTTTGGCTCCTTTTTCCTGTGTGCCAATTAATCCTGCTGCTTTTTCCAATAAATCCGGACGGCCAATATCGCCGACAAAAACGAAATCTCCTGTGAAAACCATTACCGGTTTGTCGGTTGCTGGATGATCCGTTAATAAAAAGCTGATACTTTCGGGTGTATGGCCGGGTGTGTGCAATACTTCCAAGGTCAGGTTTCCTACGTTGATTTTATCTCCGTGTTTTAAACCAACGTGCGGGAAAGCGTATTGCCAGTCTTCACCACCTTCGTCCGAAAGATACATTTGTGCTCCGGTTACCGAAGCCAATTCGCGTGAACCACAGAGATAGTCGGCATGGATATGCGTTTCGGCAAGATGCGTAATCTTCATGTTGTTTTGCTTCGCAATTTCCAGATAGACATCAATATCTCTTTGAGCATCTATAACAATGGCTTCGCCTTTAGCCTGACAACCGATAAAGTAACTCGCCTGAGCTAAACTTTTATCATATACGTGTTGAAAAAACATAATTTTTAAATTTTTAAGATTTTAAATTTACTACGGCATTGTATGTTTCATTTTGTAAAAAATTAAAGCATAGTTGTCGGACAAACGTAATCGCTTACCTTGAATTTCCCCGAAGCTTTAATGGCATCAAATCCACCTTGAACATCAATCAGGTTGCCATATCCTCTGGCTTTAAGAATTGAGTTGAAAATCATGGAACGATAGCCACCTGCACAATGCACGTAATAGGTTTTATCTTTGTTTACTTCTGCAATGTGTTCGTTGATATAGTCCAGAGCAATGTTTTCTGAACCAATCACGTGCTCTGAAAAATGCTCGCTCTTTTTGCGTACATCCAGAATTTTCAGGTCTGGATTTTCTTCTAATCGTTTCGCTAACACATCTACCGAAATAGATTCGATGGTATCTGTTTCTTTGCCTGCATTTTTCCATGCTTCAAATCCACCTTTTAGATAGCCAATAGTATTGTCATAACCCACACGAGCCAAACGGGTAACGATTTCTTCTTCACGACCTTCGTCGGCAATCAACAAAATGGTTTGCTTAATATCCGGAATTAATATTCCTGCCCAAGGTGCAAAGTTTCCGTCGATGCCGATGTTAATAGAGTTTGGAATAAATCCTTTGGCAAAGGTTTGTGCATCACGGGTATCCAATAACAGTGCATCGGTTTCGTTAGCTGTAACTTCAAATTCCGTTGGGCTTAAAGCTTGCGTTCCTTTATGTAATACCTCATCAATACTTTCATAACCTTTGATGTTCATCAACACATTTTCAGGAAAATATCCCGGAGGCGGCATCAAACCGTCTAATACTTCATCAATGAATTTTT
>CALLXZ010000277.1 GCA_937875605.1 uncultured Moheibacter sp. | reverse complement strand
CCAACGATTTCTTCCGGTGTGAAACTTTCTGCAATTCCTGAAACTATGGTTCTGATATCAATTCCGGTATCCACTTTCAATTCCAAAAGTTTATCTGCTTTTTCCACTTTTTTCGCTTCCAAAATGGTTCCAACTCGCATATCGATTTTTTGGAAATCTTCGAAATTAATCGTTTCTCTTTGCGGCTCTGCGTTTGGATTTGTCATTTTATTTTGGGTTTTGCTATTGTTTAATTTATTGATTTGAAAATCGATGGTTTCGTCTTCGATTTTTGAGAAAATTAATTCTGATTCATTCAATTGATGACCTTCCGGCAAAATTTCATTGATGTTTTCCAATTCGTTCCAATCCATTGGCGAAATATTCAGCATTTTGAATAATTTATCGGCAGTAAATGGCATAAAAGGTTCGCCTAATTGCGCCAACATTCCGGCAATTTGAGCCGCAGCATACATAATTCCTTTTACCTCTTCCGGTTGATCCTGTTTTTTCCAAGGCTCTTGACTTTGAAGGAATTGATTTCCCAAACGTGCCAAATTCATGTATTCCATCAGTGCATTTCGGTATTCGAATTTCTCCAAATGCGATCCGATTTTTTTAGCAAATTCTTTTAGTTGAGTTAATTCTTCAAAATCAACTATTTTTTCGGGAACAACTCCATCGTAATATTTATGTATCAAAACCATCACACGGTTGATGAAATTTCCCAAAATCCCGACCAATTCCGAATTATTTTTGGTTTGAAAATCTTTCCAGGTGAAGTTATTGTCTTTATTTTCGGGCAGATTAGCAGTTAAAACATAGCGTAAAACATCTTCTTGCCCCGGGAATTCGTCCAGATATTCATTTCCCCAAACCGCCCAATTGCGGGAAGTCGAAATTTTATCATCTTCCAGATTCATAAATTCGTTTGCCGGAACATTTTCAGGTAGAATATAATCGCCATGCGCTTTGAGCATCGCCGGAAATATGATGCAATGGAAAACAATGTTGTCTTTTCCGATGAAATGAATCAATTTCGTATCGGGATTTTGCCAGTAATCTTTCCAATCTTTTCCGTTGGCTTCCGCCCATTCGATAGTCGAAGTAATGTAACCAATCGGCGCATCAAACCAAACATACAAAACCTTTCCTTCAGCATCGGGAAGCGGAACTTTCACGCCCCAGTTGAGGTCACGCGTCATCGCACGAGGTTTTAATCCATCGTCAATCCATGACTTAACCTGTCCGTACACATTGGATTTCCAATCGTTTTTATGTCCTTCGAGAATCCATTCTTTTAAGAAATCTTCATATTCGTTCAGTGGCAAATACCAGTTTTTTGTTTCTTTCAAAACGGGTGTATTTCCACTCAAAGCCGATTTGGGATTGATAAGTTCCGTCGGGCTTAACGTAGAGCCACAGCTTTCGCATTGGTCTCCATACGCATTTGGGTTATGACAACGGGGACATTCGCCCACGATGTATCGGTCTGCCAAAAATTCTTTGGCTTCTTCGTCGTAAAATTGTTCTGAAACTTCTTCGACGAATTTTCCATTGTTGTACAAATTCATAAAGAAATCGGACGAAACTTCGTGATGTTTCGGATTGGAAGTTCTTGAATAATGGTCAAATGAAACACCAAATCTTTGCAAAGTATCTTTGATCAATTCGTGGTATTTATCGACAATCGCCTGTGGTGTAGTGTTCTCTTTTTTGGCACGAATCGTAATCGGAATTCCGTGTTCGTCCGAACCGCCGATAAACACTACATCCATCCCTTTTCGGCGAAGGTATCTCGCATAAATATCAGACGGAATATATACGCCCGCCAAATGCCCGATATGAATCGGTCCGTTGGCATAAGGAAGTGCGGCAGTCAGTGTATATCGATTGGGATTGCTCATTTTTTTATTCTTAATTTGGAGTGCAAAGATAATTCAGTAGCAAGTA
>CALLXZ010000276.1 GCA_937875605.1 uncultured Moheibacter sp. | reverse complement strand
GCCATTTCTTCCCAATCCCATTCGTAGTACTTTTTTACCAGAAAGGCAAAAAGAACATATCCCATAAAGGCAACTCCGTGGAATAATCCTATCGGAAACATAGGCTGTAGAATGTCATACCCATATTTAAGCGGCATGGCCACACAAAAAAGTAAAATACAACTGATGAATTCCAGTATGCAGAATAATTTAAACCATTTCTTCAGTGCTTGCTCGTTCATTTCTAAAATTTCGGGTAAAGATAATCCTACCTGCTGCTTTTATCCAAATCCTAAAATCTTATATTTGTCAGCAATTTTGAAAATTCATTCAAATGAAAGCATTATTAAGCAGTTTTTGTTTTCTCTTTTTCTTCACATTCTCACTTTCTCAAACGCAGGATTTGGAAAACATGGCGGAAGGCGATATGGTTTATGCCGATATTCTATACGATTCGGACTATAATCTGTACGGTTATATTTATTTTTTCGATCAAGGAAAAGTGGATACCAAACAAAAGCAGTTTGAATATATTCTGCTCGACCGGAATTTGAATAAAGTGGCAAACGGAACCTTTAATGAACAATATTTTGAAGGTGTTTCTTCTGATTTTTTTGATTGTACGTATATGGGCGAACATATCATTTTTTCCAAATACTACCAGCGTAAATACGAAGTTCTCTTAACGTATAATCGAATTATTTCGCTGGATGATAATTCGGTTTCAAATGAATTTGTATATGAAAACGGAAAATTTTCCGAACTGAACACCACCGAACAAGAATTGAAAAAGGATTATAAAAAAGCAGAATCTATCAACATCACCTATGCTTTTAACAACAAAGACCTGAGTGGATTTTTCGTGTCGGAAAACAATAAAAAACGAAAAAATTTCTATCAGGATAAAGATTTAAAAATTTACGGTTCGGACAAAAATCTGAAATGGTCCTATCTCTATAATCCGGAAGGAACTAAAAAAGACTGGAATGATTTCCGGGTATTAAATATGAACGCAGGTCTGATTTTGGGTGGACTTTCTCATTTTGCCAATGAAACTTGGATCGACAGTTTTAAGATTGTCGGATTGGAAATGGATTCCGGAAATAAACGATTTGAATACGAATTGGAAAATAAAAATTCGGAATACAGCCATTCGGTTAACATTCGCTATTTCGGAGATCGGATTTTCATCGTTGGGAATTACAGTCCTTATTCCAAAGATGATTTTAACTGGCAAAAAAACATGGGCGTTTACCAAATTGTTTTGGATCAAAACGGAAAAGAAATTTCAAAAAAATACCATACCTGGACAGATATTGCAAAAAATCTGGATGCCAATAAATACGGAGTGGTAGAAAAGGGTTATACGCTTTCTCCCAAGAAATTTTTCATTTTGAAAGACGGTTCGTTTGCTTTTCTAACTGAAAAATTTAAAGGCGTGAATTCACAATATACTTCGACTAAAACACTGGATTTTGTATTGTTTAATTTTGATAAAGATGGAAATTTCAAAGAGAATTTCGTCATCGAAAAAGACAAAACCAAATGGGCGCAAAACGATTATTTATTCCATCAGTATATCAAAGATAATTCGGGAGTGGTTTTCTTTTTCAGGGATTATAAAAAAGATGACGAAACAAAAGATAAAAACTGGATTTTAGGGATCAATACCATCATAAACGGAACGTTTAAACAAGAAGTAATTCCGATTTCATCGGATGATCATTTCATCCAGCCGATTCCCGCAAAAGAAGGGTATATTTTGCTTCGCGAATACAATAAAAAGAGTAAATTTGATCAGTTAAGATTGGAAAGATTGAATTATTAACTTTCTTTTTCCGAGTAAAAATCGGCGATATTTTTTAATTCATCCAAACTTAAATTCCACATAAAACTGAGGAATTGCTGATAACTTTCTGATTGTTCTTTGGGATTAACGGTATCCAGATAGCGGTTCAGTCGGTACTGTTTACGAGCTTCATAGACTTTTCCAAAACTTTTTCCCAGCCAATATTTATAAAATTCCGTATCTGAATCTTCTTCCAGACAAAGCAAAGAAACAAAAATCACCATTCCGTATTGCTTTAGGAAAAACAAATTGGGGACTTCTTCCCATGCTGCTATTTCCTGGAGTTCTTTAAATCTACTACTTGGTCCTACAGGTGATTCTATCGTTTTTAGTTTTGGGAAATTCTTTTGCAAATAGGAAATTCGTTCCAATGCTTCGGGGTGAGATGCGATGGAATCTTTGTCAATTTTTTCTTTAAATTTCGTGTAATCATACCTCGAAAAATCTTCCATTTCCAACCATTTTTGGCTGAACGGCTGCGCCGGCAAATCAAAATACTTTGCATAGATTTCAACCGGTAATCCTGCCGGTTTTATGGTGTCATAGCGCTGAAGAAGTTTAAAAGCATTAACAAATTCATCGTCTTTGTAACGGGAATTACTAAAATATTTGAATCCAAGTGAATCTGCTTCTTTTTCCTGAACACGACGAATGGCGCTTTCTTCGTACAAAAGATTCTGCATCAGCTGAAAAGCTTGTGTATTTTGTCCGTATTTCTTTTGTTTAATGGCTTT
>CALLXZ010000275.1 GCA_937875605.1 uncultured Moheibacter sp. | reverse complement strand
TTTTTATTTTGGGAATGGTTCTTTTCCGGAATTGGAAATATGCTTTGGCGGGTTCCATCTTTTTTGCTTTGGGTGCTTATTTTTACATCATCATAGGAGCAGGGCATAACGCTAAAGTACATGCAATTGCTTATTTTGCACCTTTAGTCGCCGGAATTATATTGCTTTACCAACGTAAATTCATCTTAGGATTTATTCTCACAGCGCTTTTCATGGGGCTTGAATTATCTGCTAATCACCCACAGATGACCTATTATTTGTTTTTGGTGATGTTGGTTTATTTTATATTTGAATTAATCAATGCTTTCAAATTAAAAGAAATCAAACCTTTTGCGATTTCGACCGGACTTTTGGTTGCCGCATGTTTGATCGGAGTCGGAATGAATTCTACAAGACTTTTGACTACTTACGAATACAGCAAAGAAACCATCAGAGGAAAATCCGATTTGACCCTTTTACAAGATAAAAAAGAAGGATTGGATCATGATTATATAACACATTGGAGTTACGGAAAACTGGAAACATTTAATTTGTTTATTCCTGATTTTATGGGGGGTGAAAGTCAACCTGATGAAGAAAATCTTAAAAATTATGTAGCCGAAATTCAGAAACAACAATATGTTTTGGATTTGAACGATGAATTCAACAAACAAGCTTTTGATTATATCTCTTCCAGCCCGGTTTCTACGTATTGGGGTGACCAACCGGGAACTTCCGGACCGGCTTATCAGGGTGCAGTTGTCGTTTTCTTATTCTTTTTGGGGTTGTTTTTAGTTCGAAATAATTGGTCAAAATACAAATGGTGGCTTTTGACAGCTACACTTTTAAGCATCGTTTTGGCTTGGGGGAAAAATTTCGCCGGACTAACCAATTTAATGATTGATTATTTTCCTTTCTATGATAAATTCCGAGCGGTTTCCTCCATGCTTGTCATGGCGGAATTCACCATGCCGCTTCTCGCAGCTTTGACCTTGTATGTTTTTTTTAAGGATGATAAATTGACCGACGAATACAAAAAGAAAATATTAATGTATGCAGGTGGTGGAGTGGTTGCTGTGTTGATTTTATTCTACATTGGTGGCGGAAGTATTTTTAGTTTTTCGAACGAATACGACATTCAAAATAAACAACAATATCTAGATTTGGTGAAACAATACAATCCGCAAGGATTTGGTACCTGGGACACGGTTTTAAATAATCTAGACAAAGCACTTCGTCAGGATCGAATTGACATGTTTAAAGCCGATACATTGCGAACTTTAATATTTGTTTTACTGACTTTGGGATTGCTTTATTTATATCAATTGAAGAAAATTAAAAATAGTTTAGTGGTGGTTTTGGGAATTGCTGCATTGGCATTATTTGATGGTTGGAGTGTAGACAAACGCTATTTGAATGATGAGAATTTCATTGATAAAATGTTTGTGGACAATCCTTTTCCAACTCAACTTTCTCCTAAATTATTGGAAGGAGCAAGAGAAAATTATCATTTGGCAGGAATTGCTCAAAAAG
>CALLXZ010000274.1 GCA_937875605.1 uncultured Moheibacter sp. | reverse complement strand
CACACCCCGGGACATACGCCCGAGAGCCTGACTTTTTTGGTTAAAGACGATACAGAAAATCCAATCAAAGCCATTACCGGAGATTTTATTTTTGTAGGAGATGTCGGTCGTCCTGATTTATTGGAGAAAGCAGCCGGACAGATTGGTTCGCAGGAGCTTGGAGCAAAACAACTCTATCGTTCTATCGAGAAATTTTTGAAATTACCAGATAATACCGAAATATGGCCGGGACACGGAGCAGGTTCTTTCTGTGGAAAAAGTTTGAGCAATATTCCACAATCGACTTTGAAACAGGAAAAACTGACTAATCCGGCTTTGCAATTTTCAGGGAAAGAAGCAGATTTTGTAACTTATATTTTGAAAGACCAACCAGCTCCACCAAAATATTTTGCGGTAATGAAGCATCTGAACAAAGCAGATCGTCCGCTATTGGTTGAAGTGCCAAAACTTGCTGAACTCAATCAAAAAGAAACAGAAGATGCGATTAAAAATGGTTTACTCGTAATAGATGCCCGCCCAAAAGCAACTTCGGGAAAAGGATATATTCCGGGGAGTCTTCTGATTGAAAATATGAAAACATTTTCTGCGTTTGTCGGTTCGGTTGTTGATTATCAAAATCAGATTATTTTGGTTGCAGACGAAAATCAAATCGAAGATTTGATGCGAAAATTGATGCGTATCGGGATGGACAACATCTATGGTTACATTACCAATCCGTCTGAACAAAATTTGGCTTTGCAAAATGTAAAAACCATTGATATAGATACTTTCAAATCGTATTTAGGAAATAAAAACGTTCAGAAAATTGATGTCCGTACCGAAAACGAATACAAAAGCGGACACATCAGCGGTGTTGAAAACATAGCATTAAATACGCTTGAAAAGAATTTAGATAAAATCAATAAAAACGAACCAGTTGTCATTCATTGTCAAAGCGGTGCACGTGCAGCAATAGCTTATTCCATTCTTGTAAAAAACGGTTTTGAAAACATTCTGAATTATTCCGGAGGCATCAATGATTGGGTGGAAAAAAAGAACGAACTTGTAAAATAATTTTTTTGAATTCTAACGATGCAAAATAAATCTAAAGCCATTCAGGATTTATACCCCGACGAATTGGCACATTGCTACGGATGTGGAAAGAATAATCCCTTTGGCTATCAGTTGAAAACGTATTTAGTGGGCGATGAAACTATCGCCCATTTTACGCCAGACGAAAAATTCACAGCACTTCCCGGCAGTGTTTACGGAGGTTTGGTGGCTTCTCTTTTGGATTGCCACCGTACAGGTTCTGCCGCAGCATTTGCTTGTGTTGCGGAGAATATTGATCTTGAAAATACAGAAACTATTCCGGTAAGATGTGTAACTGTTCATTGAAAGTAGATTTCAAAGCACCTACACCTATGGGAGTTGAACTGGAACTAAGAGAAAAACTACGAAGTATCGAAGGACGAAAAATATGGGTTGATATGACACTTTCCGCCGGTGATGCTCTTTGTGCAACAGGAGATATTTTTAGTGTTCACCATATCCAACATCGTCCATTTTTCCTTTAAAGACTCTAAACTGAATAATAAAATAAGCTACAACCAGTATTGCTGCTATTATAAACCAGTATAATCCCACAGATAGACCATATTCGTGAGCCGCTACATTTTGAATCGTTAAGGAAGGATTAACACCATTTGTAGAAGGCAATAATGTCGGAAACATAGAAGCTATCGTAGTAGCAAAACTCCCGAAAATAAACATTGAAGAAAACAGGAAACCACTACTATCTTTTTTGAATTTATTAATTCGGAACAACCCGATTAGACCTACTGCACCAAATATTGGGAATATCCAAAGCCAATAATGCGTTTGCAGATTATTTAAAGGAAAGGGTTTTACATAATGCCATAAACAAGCCGAAGCAACAACTAATGCCAGCAATACAAAATTCAATTTAAAAATGACCTTTTTAAGTCTTTGGTTTAGTGAAGTAGAAGTTTTTAGAATTATCCAATTTGCTCCATGAATGGTTAATGTAACAACTGCCACAAGTCCCAATAACAAGGTAAACCAATCAATAACTCCCTGTTGTTCTGCAAGCGGATCAAACGTAGGATTCCAAAGTGGTAAGAAGAAATAATGAGCCTCCTGTGTAGAAACACCATTTTCGACCATTCCAAGATTGACACCTCTCACTACATTGCCGAGTGCAGCTCCAAAGAAGAGAGCCAATAATAAACTTGCTATACCAAATGCCTTATCCCAGATTGCTTCCCACATTCGGTTATGCACCTGTCCTCTTAACTCCAATCCTACAGCCCTGAAAATCAATAACCATAATACCAGCATCAAAGGCAGATAAAAACCACTGAAAGCCGAAGCATAAAGTGTAGGAAATGCAAAAAACAGCACGCCTCCAGCGGCAATGAGCCACACTTCATTGGCATCCCAAAAAGGACCGATAGCATTGGTTACAGCTTTTTTCTCTTCTTTTGTTTTAGCAAAAAACAGATGTACAATTCCTGCACCAAAATCATATCCATCGAGAATCACGTAAGTTCCCAACATCACCATCAATACAATAAACCAAAATATTTCCATAACCAACTATTTTAATGCAATTTTAGCTTCAGGACCTTTACGAATGATTTTTAAAACAAGTAAAAGAAAAAGAAGTCCAAGCAGCAAATACAATCCGACAAAACCCAAAAGTGTAAATAACGTATTTCCAGAAGATACGGTAGGTGAAACACCATCTACCATCCGCATCAGATTGTAAACAAGCCAGGGTTGTCGCCCTAATTCTGCTGTATACCATCCGGCTGTGTTAGCTATATAAGGGAACGGAATCATAAACATCAGTATCCATAGTAACCATTTCGTTTTATACAATCTGCCTTTCCAGAGTAAGAAAGCTGCAAGCACCATAATTCCGATAAAAATAGTTCCTAAACCAACCATAATGTGATAACCATAATACAAACCGGGAACATTGGTAGGATGTATTGATTCGTCAAATTCATTCAAACCTTTGATTTCGGCATCCCATCTTTGGTAGGTTAGAAAACTAAGTATATTAGGCACAGCGATTTTATTATCCAGTTTTTTGTTTTCCATATCGGGCTGCCCGATCAATACGATTTCTGAGCCACCTTTTTCTGTTTCAAAAATACCTTCCATTGCTGCGAAGGTTGCCGGTTGATGTTTAACGACATTTTTGGCAGCCCAATCTCCGGTAGGGAATGCGACTAAGATGGAAGCAACTACTCCAAAAACAACACCACTTTTGACGAATATTTTGCCAAAACGACTATGTTTATTGCTAAGCAAATAAAAAGCACCAACTGCCGCCACAAAGAAAGAACTTGTGATTAATGATCCTGCCTGATTGTGCAAATAGGACGGCCACAACCACGGATTAGTGAACAATGCACTAAAATTGTTCAAAACAAACTTTCCGTTTTCTAATATTTCATATCCGACCGGATGCTGCATCCACGAATGCGTGGCAAGTATCAAAAAACCACTTGCCCAGGAACCGAGGAAAACCATCAGTCCGGAAAGAAAGTGTAGTTTTTGACCGAGTAGTTTTTCACCAAAAAGAAACATGCCCAAAAACGAAGACTCCAAAAAGAATGAAAACATCCCTTCCATCGCCAGTGTTTGTCCGATGATACCGCCCGTGAGTTCAGAGAACTTAGCCCAGTTCGTTCCAAACTGAA
>CALLXZ010000273.1 GCA_937875605.1 uncultured Moheibacter sp. | reverse complement strand
AACAAAAAACTTCAAGGGCGTACTTTCTTTGCTTGCCGGAAATACGATTTCTAAGGTAATCGTGATGGTAGGGGGAATTGTTTTGGCGAACTATTACGGACCCGAAAGTTACGGGATTTACAACGTTTTTCTAAGTTACATCCTGATTTTACCGGTTTTATCCACTCTTCGGTTGGACAGTATCATGATTTTACAGCGGGGAAGTAAGGAAATCCGCAATTTGTTTAGTGGAATTGTAGTCATCTCTTTTTTGTTGACTTTTCTGCTCATTTCAGTGATGGTCATTTTAAAATTAACTGGCGTTACTAATTTTGAAATGTCCTATTTTATCCTTTTCCTAACCGGGATTGGAGCCGTTTTGACCGGATGGAATCTCACCCAAAATAATCTATTTACGAAATACAAATTCTTTAATCAGATTTCAACTGCCTTTGTGATTTCGTCGTTGATTTCGGTTGTTTTTCAAGCTATATTTTACTTTTTAGGACGAGAAGAAAACGGATTGATTTACGGCTGGATTACAGGATTAGTTGCTTCTTTTTTGTACAACTTCAGTGTGTCGAAAGGTCAATTAATCCGATTTAACATTCCTCAATTCAAGTCGAGCGTTAAAGAACATATTAACATCGTGAAGTACACGTATCCATCTGACTCACTGAATGCTATTGCCAATAATATTTTACCCATTATCGTAATTCATTACTTTGTGGCAACAGAAATTGGCTTGTACGGAATGGCATTTAAAATTCTTTCTACGCCTTTGGTTTTATTGTCGAGTTCGGTATCCCGTGTGTATTTCCAGAAAGCCGTTTCGTTGAGCCGTACAAATTTGAAGTCGCTTGAAAAATTAACCCATAAAGTCATTTTTTCAAATGTAGCCATCATCTTTGCATTTGTCCTTTTTATAAATACAATAGGAATTTATCTCTTGGATTATTTTCTGAAAGACAGTTGGGATGGATTGGGGAGTTTTATTTTGGCTTTATCCTTTTGGATTTTGGCTAGGAGTGCGATGAATCCCATTGCATCATTGGTTGTGGTGATCAATAAAAATCATTATTCGCTGATTTTCAACATTTATTTGTTGGTGTGTAATTTCATTTCGATTTATTTTGGAGTAGTGAAAGATGATTTTTTGATTTGCATCTGGATTTTTTCAATTCTTTCCGGAATTGGGTATTTAGTATTGCTGGGAATAGTTTTATATAATTTAAATAAAAATGTCAAAATATCAAAAAGTTAATTGGAAAAAGAAAGTGGATTTTCTTTTGTTTGGGTGGATTGTAAACTGGGCTTATCCGGAATATTATCGTCCGAAATATGGGTATAAAGCCTATCGATCTATTCTTTTATATAGTTTTATACCACAAAAAATATTAGGCATTAATCGTCATGTTCCGTGGCCGGTTCATTTCACCTCCAGAATTGGGCTTGTCCAGAAAATAAAAACGGGAATTATGAGTGATCCTGGTGACAATATTGGAATTTATATCCAGGCAAACATGGGATTTGAAATTGGGCACAACGTTGGCCTTGGAGCGGGGACAGCTATCATTTCATCCAACCATAATCATAATGATCATTCCCTACATGATGAAGTTCAACCAATACGAATCGGCAATAATGTGTTTATAGGAGCTAATTCGGTTATTTTACCAGGCGTTCAGATAGGAAGTAATGTCGTAATTGGAGCCGGATCGGTCGTAGCAAAAGACATTCCATCCAATTCCATCGCAGTAGGAAATCCTTGTAGAGTCATCAAAGAAAAAGAACCATATGTAGAAAGGTTCGATCAAATTGAATTTAACCGTAAAATTCCGGAGAAGTTTAAGGATTATTTTACTTCTTATTGATAAATGATTTTGGCTGACCTGTGTTTTTCAAAACTCTTGAATTCTTTCCCATTGGCATCTACTATTTTCCCTTTCCTTGTAAAGATAATTTTAGAATTTTTATTCAGTTTCACATAGGATTGCGGAGGAAGTATAATGGAGTCTGATATGGTTAAAGTGACGTCAGATGCTACTTCAAAATTATGATAAAACCTCCTCGGCTTATCCCAAATTACATCTTCATTCAGATTCCAAACAGCTCCGTAAGCCGATTCCGGAGTGACAAACTGCATCAGGTTGGTTCGGGTTAAATTCCAATGCATTCTTTTTATTTCGGAGGGTGGAAGCCAATTTCGATAATGATCATGTTTCTGAGACATCAGTGTATATCGGCATTTATTAGCTACATAATACTCACTCGAATGATTCAAACCAAGATTGTGTCCTAATTCATGTGCAAAACCGGGAGTTAACCACCAGTTTTTTGTAACAGACCAAGCTTCGTTATAGTCTTTGGTAGCCTGATATTTCATAAAAAGATAAGCCAAGTATCGATTAGGAGCATGAACCTGTGAACTTCGATTCAAATCCGTTGCAGAAGGGAGTTGTGCTGCTAAGTTACCCGCTACATCATTTCCTTCCCCCTTTTTCTTCACCAAATCATCAAATCGTTTTCCGTTTTGGGTAAAAAACGCATTGATGGCTTTAGGAATGTTCAAATTGGAAATGGAATCATCTAAAGCCTTTATGTACCATTTTTCTGAAGGAATAAATCCTCCAAATTTCTTTTCTTCCGGAATAGAACCACCATTCAAATAATCCCAATAATAGGAATTTTTAACCTGAATTAAATTCGAAACAAAACGAATTCCAGCATCTTTTATAAAATCTGTCCCATCATAACAACCTGTCAAATCCTCCGGTTTTTGAAAATTGGAGTATACGTTGTTCGGTTTGTCTAAATACTCTAGAAGTAATTCTTTTTCTTCCAGATTTTGAAGATCAAAATTTCCCGTACCGTCATTTCTATACAAAATGACTGCATTTATACGGATAGTCAGAGGCTGATAACTCTCCTCAAACGGATAGCTATAATGTTCCAGATCGGAAGAGCACACGTCTGAACTCCAGTCACCGTAC
>CALLXZ010000272.1 GCA_937875605.1 uncultured Moheibacter sp. | reverse complement strand
ACAATCGAGGAATGACCGTTGTGGAACAGTCAGAAAATCAGGGTAATAAGGAGATTATCGAAATTTTAAATTCGTATTAAATTTTTTCAGCGAAAGCAATTATGTGTCCGTCTTCATCGGAAAGATAACAGACTTTGTCGCCCCAATCTCTGTAAGAGACTGGGCTGATAACTTTAGATCCAATTTTGACTGCATTATTAAATTCAGTTTCTATATGATCAACATATAAATACAATTCACATCGTGGAATTCCTGTACCTTCATTTGGATGTGGAGTTTGATTGTTTAGGATTTTTGCAATTCCGTTATTGGGCATCAATCCGAGTTTACAATGATCATTCAAATAAAATTCTGTCATTCCCGGAACATTTAAAACGGGTTCCTTTCGAAATAATTTTTTGTAAAATTCTGTACTTGACTCCTGATTTTCTACATATAGAATAATATGTAAATTATTGAAATTCATTACCGTAAGAAAACCAATTTTTCATCAGTCGATAATTTCGCATCAAACGAATAATTATTGATATTGAAATTCTTCACTTCATCAATCGTAGAAACATCATTTTCCGCACAATATCTTGCCATGGCGCCACGAGCTTGTTTGAAGAAAACCATGATTTGTTTCAATTCTCCATTTTTGTAATCGTAGAATTCAACATCAAATTTTTTACCTTTCAAATTTCTAACATCCAATACTTTAGCGTATTCATTACTCGCCAAATTTAACAAAGGTTCATTCTTTTTCATTTTTGAATTTACAAAATCCGTTAAAGTTTCTTTCCAAAATCCATAAAGATTTTTGGAACCTTTCACATCCAATTTTGACCCCATTTCCAATCGGTAAAGCATCACTCTGTCGCTTGGTTTTAGAATTCCGTACAAGCCGGAAAGAATAAATAAGTTTTGGTTCAAATATTCCTGGGAATTTTCATCTAAAGTTTCAGCATCCAAACCACGGTAAACTTCACCTTTGAATGCAAGGGCTGCCTGTAAACTCTTTGTTTTTGTCGGTTTTGGCTTCCAGTTCACATATCTTTGAACATTCATTTCAGACAAATCCGAAGAAATAGACATCAATTTTGCAATTTCTTTTGGAGATAATTCTTTCAATTCATTCATAACTTGTTCAGAGTG
>CALLXZ010000271.1 GCA_937875605.1 uncultured Moheibacter sp. | reverse complement strand
GAAGGAGTGGTTCTTTTTCCTTCTGCGTTTGGAATAACGGTCGGGTCGCTACCCTCCATTACTGATACACAGGAGTTTGTTGTACCTAAGTCAATTCCAATTATTTTGCTCATTTTCTATATGTTTTAATTTTTTATTAATGGATTAATTTTCCCATTCATAGTCAATCATTATGCCAACGCACACAATGATTTATTTTGTCATATTCTGAATGACAGTTTGACAGTTTTATAAAAATTGAAATAGATTATATACCGATTTCTACCTGAAAACGGATGTACCAATTATTGGTGTCACTTTCTAAAAAATAATCACGGGTTTCATACGTAGCTTCCGCCTGAAGTTTAAAGGCGTGTTCCCAGATGTATTTGTTCAGTCCTAAACTAAATTGTTGCGTATGTGGCTCAAACATCCGGATTTCATCATCCACCCATTGATTGGAATATCTACCAATTAATTCATAATTATTTCGGAATAAATAACTTCCTTGAAAGTCAATTCCTTTTCCTACAAATACATACCGAACATCTGATGCTTCTTCCGGATTGAGTGTAAGAGGATTATTTGCCATTCGGGTCATATAACTGGACATAAAAGCCCAACCATCGTATTTGAAAATCAAATCAGCAAATGCAGAGCGGATCGTTCGCGCAGCAAATAATTCTTTTCCGGTTTGACCTCTTTCTCTTTTTGCCTGATTATTTTGGCTATAAGCGCCCGAAAGCATTAGTTTAGGAGTGGGTTCCCGCATCAAATCACCTTCGAAATATGCTCCTGTTTTTTTGAAACTTCCAAACGGATAGATTTCTGCTTTTCCGGTCAGAGCAAGTCCAGTGTCATCATTGTCGGTCCAGTTTCTTCCTTCACCCATCGTCACAGCCCCACGGAAATTATAGGCAAATTTATCTTCAAATTCGTTGGAATTATGAATTTGTAAGCCGAAATCACGGTCGATGTTGAACCTTGAATTATTGATGGAACGATCGGTCAATTGCAAAGCACCTGACGAATTTAGACGCTGACGGTTTCCGGGCAATTTGGTTTGTCCGAAACTGAAATCCCAATGATCATTTGGTTTGTAAACAACGACTGCATCACGGATGATGTTGAGGTTTTTCCCATCTTCAATTTCCCCTACATCTTCCGCCGCAAATGAAAGTTGAATGGAATACATAAAGTGAGGATTCCCTACATAACCGTCAAATCGCAGACGTAATCGACGGATTTGGGCATCTATGGATTCATCTCCATCCTCAAAATGATTGTAAGTAGCACGATTCTGCATTCGGAATCGAATATTTAACTGAAAAATACTATCAGGTGAAGTCAGTCCTAATCCTTTTCCATAGCTATAATAGGGGAGAGCAGCATATTGTGTCTCTCTGTTGACTGTATCATATTTTATAATTTGGGCAAATGAATTCGACCCAAAAATCATAAAAATAAAGAGTATAATAAGTTTTTTCACCTCAATCTGTTTTGATTTGCAAAACTAATGGATTTCTACCTTTCGGATTAATTTTTTAGAAAATATAAATCGGATTTTCCAATCACGGATTCAAATGTGAGATTTTCCTGTTCTTTCATACGATCCGTCAATAGAATTCCATCTAGATGATCCCTTTCATGCTGAAAAATAACCGACGTAAAACCTTCGATAAATTCGGTCACAGTTTCTCCTTTTAGATTTTTATATTGCACTTGAATAGAATAATTACGCATCACAAATCCTCTTTCATCAAAGGATAAATCCCCTTCCGGACCTTTCTGCATTAATTTTGAATGCCAAATTATTTCAGGATTGATAAACAATTCAAACGGTTTTTCCGGTTTATCAAAACGCTGTACCCAAACCATTCTTCGGTTGATGCCGACTTGCGGAGCTGCAATTCCGACACCTCCTTCATGTTGAACCGAAAGAAGCATTCGCTCTGCTAAAATTTGAGTCAGTTTATCGGTAGGTCTGATGGGTTTGGAAATGGATTTTAAAACAATTGAATCTGTGGAATTGGTTCGGTTGAAAACCCGCATCATTTCATTCGAATTGGTTTGAATTAAATTAGTTTCCGTTTCAGAAAATTTCTCTGCTTTCTGTCCAAAGGTTTTAAATGACAAACTGAGAATGAAAAAACCGATTAGAATTCTCATTTTTAATTGTTTCGGTATTTTAAAATCAAGGCTTTCAGTATCGCCCAAGTTTCGGCATCCATGATTCCATCATACCGTTCCGGACGAAAGTGGTATTGAAAGGCCGTAATTACTTTTTGGGTTTGGGTGTCCCAAATTCCTGTTTTTTGAATCTCATATCCGTATTTTTCCAAATCCTGCTGATAGGACAAAATAAAGGAAGTAGAATCCTTTTCCAAATAAGGAAACTGTCCTAAATAGATGTTTTTTTGAGAGTCTTCGTACCAGGCACCAATTTGATATTTGGTGTATAATTCCTTCCAAGGAAATTTCGGTCCCGGATCGTGTTTACGTTGCGGAGCGATATCCGAATGAGCCAAAACATTGACAGGATCTATTTTATATCGGTCTATGATGTCTTTGGATAATTCAGCTACTTTTTTAATTTGAAATTCAGGAAAATCATAAAATGTACGTTGAGCCGTTGCCATATCGGGATTTCCACTTACCGGATTGGTCGTGGAATAACCTAAATTGACAATTTCAATCCCGATTGATGAAAAATTGATATTATTTACGTTTTTCCAATAACTGGCACCTGCATGCCAGGAACGTTTTGTTTCGTCCACCAAAACATAGATGGAGTCGGTAAAATCGTTCGGAACCAAATAGTGAGAACTAACTTCTTGTTGTGTCAAAACCTGAATCGATTTTTCGTTATCAAGAGCCGTATAATGCAACACTAAATAACGAATTCTTTCATCTTGCCCTTTTGCAGGATAGAGAGAAGTAGATATTTTAAACTTATCCAATTTAGCAACACGAGCTGACTCATAGCGATCCGTAGTTCGATTTATGATGACTGTATCTCTTACAATTTCTTTCACTATTTTCGGGGGTTGGGAGGCGCAAGAGGATAAAATAAAGGTAATTAGTAGGGCAATGCACGATAAATTTTTCACTTTTTTGATTTAATAGTTTGCTGAAACAAAAATACTTAAAAAGAAATTGATCAAAAAAAATAAAAAAGTTGGGAAAGTACTTGCATAAAACAAAGTATAGACTTACTTTTGCATCCGCTTTTGTTAATTAATTGACAGGAGCTGGAAGACAGGAGGAGAGGTGCCAGAGTGGTAATGGAGCAGATTGCTAATCTGTCGACGCGAAAGTGTCGCCAGGGTTCGAGTCCCTGTCTCTCCGCAACTTGAAATACTCGGGGTGTAGCGTAGTCCGGTCATCGCGCCTGGTTTGGGACCAGGAGGTCGCAGGTTCGAATCCTGCC
>CALLXZ010000270.1 GCA_937875605.1 uncultured Moheibacter sp. | reverse complement strand
GGACAAATGCTGTCGTCAAAATCAGATTTAGGAACTCCGGAAGAATTACATCCTGCTTTTTATGGATGTTTTGATTGGCATTCTTCGGTTCATGGACATTGGAGTTTAGTTAAATTATTGAAAGATTTTCCGGATTTGGATAACCGTGATTCCATCATTCAAAAATTAAAACAAAATATTTCTAAAGAAAATATTCAAGGAGAAATCAATTATTTCCAAAGGAAACAAGAGTATGCCTATGAAAGAATGTACGGCTGGACTTGGCTTTTGAAATTGCAACAGGAATTAGATACTTGGAACGATGAATCCGCAAAAGAAATGAGCCAAAATATGCAACCTTTGACAGATTTAATTATCGCGAGATACATAGAATTTCTTCCGAAACTGAATTATCCTTTACGAGTAGGAACCCATAACAATTCGGCATTTGGGATGAGTTTTGCTTATGATTATGCCATTCATTCAAAAAATGAAAAATTAAAATCAAGCATAGAAGAAAACGCAAAAAGACTTTATTTAAAAGACGAAAACTGTCCGATTTCTTGGGAGCCGGACGGCATGGATTTTCTTTCGCCTTGTTTGGAAGAAGTCGGTTTGATGCAAAGAATTTTAAGTAAAGAAGAATTTTCAAGTTGGTTGGACACTTTTCTTTCACAATTAAAAGATGAGAAATTTTCATTGGAAGTCGCAAAAGTTTCAGACAGAACTGACGGGCATTTGGTGCATCTGGATGGACTGAATTTTTCTCGCGCTTGGATTTTTTATAGACTAGCGAAAGCATTTCCGGAAAAATACAGTCATTTGAAACAAGAGGGCGATAAACATTTGGCTTATTCGCTTCCATCCATCACAGACGGAAGCTATGAAGGTGAGCATTGGCTGGCAAGTTTTGCGCTTTATGCATTGTCGGAAAGATAAAAATCAGTTTTTTTAACTGTTAAAAATTCAATACATTTGTGAACCAAAAAAATAAAAAATGGCAGTTTTAGTAAATAAAGATTCGAAGATAATTGTACAAGGATTTACAGGTAAGGAAGGAACTTTCCATGCAGAACAAATGATCGATTACGGAACCAATGTGGTTGGTGGCGTAACTCCCGGAAAAGGAGGGACAGAACATTTGGGGAAACCGGTTTTTGATACGGTAGCAGATGCCGTTAAAAAAGCGGGAGCAGATGTAAGTATTATTTTCGTTCCGCCTGCATTTGCTGCAGATGCAATTATGGAAGCTGCCGATGCCGGAATCAAAGTTATCATCTGTATCACGGAAGGAATTCCGGTTGGTGACATGGTAAATGTACAAGCGTATGTAGATGAGAGAAAAGTGACATTGATCGGACCAAACTGTCCGGGTGTTATCACTGCTGACGAAGCGAAAGTAGGAATCATGCCGGGCTTTGTTTTCAAAAAAGGAAAAGTAGGAATCGTTTCCAAATCGGGAACATTGACATACGAAGCAGCAGATCAAGTTGTGAAAGCAGGCTACGGAATTTCTACTGCAATTGGAATCGGAGGAGACCCTATCATAGGAACAACTACCAAAGAAGCTTTGGAATTATTTATTAACGATCCGGATACAGAGGCAGTTGTAATGATAGGTGAGATTGGAGGACAATTGGAAGCTGAAGCGGCACGATGGTACAAAGCAAGTGGTTCTAAAAAACCGGTTGTAGGTTTCATCGCAGGACAAACGGCACCAAAAGGAAGAACAATGGGGCACGCCGGTGCAATTGTAGGTGGGAAAGACGATACAGCTCAGGCAAAAATGGAAATCATGAAAGAATGCGGAATCAACGTAGTGGATTCTCCTGCAGAAATCGGATTGACAGTTGCGAAAGTTTTAGGATAATTTATTGAAAATATAGAATTTAAAAAGTCCGGATTCAATTTTTCGGACTTTTTTGCGTTCTCGAATATAGGTTTATCTTTGCAAGATTAAAATCAACCAATTAAAAATGAAGAAAATATTATTTACAGCTATTATTTGTTTAATGTTTGCAGAAATAGGGCAGGCGCAGGTTCGTTTTGGAGTTCGCGCAAGTGGTAGTATGACCAATATTACGGATGTCCATGCAAATTCAAGATCCAGAGGTGGATTTCAGTTAGGTGTTTTGGGGTTAATTCCCATTACCAATAACGATATTTTGTTTTTTCAACCTGAAATTAATTACTCAGGGCAAGGTGAAATGGATGAGCACAATCGTTCTTCTGGAAAAGTGAGACAAAAGATTTATTTAAGTTATATCAATGTTCCTTTGAATGCGAAGCTGTATTTTACCGATGCGGAAAGTGAGTTCTTCGTATTAGGTGGACCGTATTTTGGATTCAAAGTAGGTGAAAATGTAGAAGATGTAGGATTCAATACAGAAGCAGGTAATAATGAATTTAATTCATTTGATTTCGGAGCAAGTTTGGGAATCGGATTCAGTTTGAAGCGTCAGTTTGAGGCCTCTCTTCGTTATTCTTATGGATTTGTCGATCAGGTAGCCAATGATGCTGTGAACGGTAACAATCATACTTCTATTTTAAATTTGGGAGTTAGTTATTTCTTTAATTAAGAATTAGAAAAATATAAATTTTAATACAGCCCGGACGTTCCGGGCTTTTTTATTTTCAGTTTTAACAATGAAAATTTAAGTAGGAATGATTTTTGTGTTATTTTAGAAACAAATTAAAAAAATTAGAGATGAAACCTTTATTAGCTTTCTTCATTATGGGAGTGATTCTAGCCTCTTGTAATACCGTTAGGGTAACTTACGATTTTGACCGTGCTACGGATTTCAATACGTACAAAACGTATAATTATCATACCAAAGGAATTGAGAAATTGGAGTTAAATGATTTGGATAAACGCCGGATCATGGATGCAATTGATGCGCAGATGGCAGCCAAAGGTTTTACAAAATCGGAAAATCCGCAATTGTATATAAATGTATTGGCGAGTTCAAAAGAAAAAGTAAATATAGATAATGGGTATAGTGGATATTGGGGGCCTTACTGGGGCGGACCGTCGCGGGTTTACCAATATACTTCAGGGACCATTATCCTTGATGTAGTGGACAACACAAGAAATATTTTGGTTTGGCAAGGGGCAGGAAGTGGACTGAACGTTTCCAACTTGAACTCAAAAGCAGAAGACATTCCAAAAGCAATCGGTGAGATTTTAGCTAAATTTCCACCGCCAGCAAAATAAACAATGAGAGTTTTATTAATTCTCATTCTGATAATTCCCTTTTGGGGCAAAGCCCAAATTCATATCAATGGTAAAATCCTGGATGAATTTGGGTTTGTTGTTCCCGATGTTTTGGTGTACATAGATGGTTCTTCGATTTCAACTTATTCAGATATAAACGGACAATTCTCGTTAAAACTTCCCGAAGGAAACTATACATTGGTTTTTCGGAAAGAGGATTTTCAAAATGCAACATCTTCTATTCATTCAAAAACCAAGAATTTGGAAATTGTTCTGAAAAAGTTGGACGCAATTGAATTGGATGAAGCCTTAATCGTTCAGTTATCCGAAGATAAATGGAAGGAATATTATAATCAATTCATCTCTTTATTTCTCGGACAGAATAAGGCGGCAAAGGATTGCGAGATTCTAAATCCAAAATCCCTACGGTTTAATTACGATGCGGAAAACCTCGTTTTGAATGCCCGAGCGACGGAACCTATAAAAATTCAGAATAAGTTTTTAGGTTATACTATTGAATATGATCTGGTCGATTTTTCCATGGATTATCATAATCAATTTCAATATGTCGCAGGAACGAGCCTTTTCACCGAAATGGAAGGAACGAATTCCCGGAAAAAGAAATGGATGAAAAACCGGTTTGAATCCTATCAGGGATCGTTAATGCACTTTATTCGTTCAGTTTACGAAGAGAAATTAAAGGAAAACAAATTTGTCATCAATCGTTTGATACGTAAAGAAAATCCTGATTTTCAAATTTTCCAACAGAAAATCCAGCAAATGATCGATAGAGGAGAAGTGGTCAACGTGGGTGCAGCACCGCCTCGTATCATCGAAACTTTGGTAAAAGCAGAAGTACCGTATGATAGTTTGCGCATTAAAAATACCAATCAAATCTTTCTGAATTTCGGTGGATTATATGACATCGAATTCACCGGAGAAAAGGAAGATATGGACCATGTGCGTATGGTTAAGGGAAAAAATCTTATCGGAAATCAAGTTTCGGTCATCTATCTTTTAAATGATAAATTAATTGAAATCGAAGCAAATGGTAATTTTTACCCGCCTTCCGATTTTATGACGGAAGGCTATTTCACTTGGGAAAAGATCGCCAACTTACTTCCTTTGGATTACGAACCGTAACAATTATTTTAATTAATTACTCCCGAGCCTATTAATTCATCTTCCATATACCAAGCCGCAAATTGACCTTCTGTAATGGCAGACTGTGGTTTTTCAAATTCGATGTACAAACCGGAATCGGCTTTGTGCAAAGTTGCTTTCTGCAGCGGCTGACGGTAACGAATTCTAACCATCGCATCCATCGTTTCGCCTGTTTTTAAAGCTAAATCTTCCCGAATCCAATGAATTTCAGTTTCGTCGATGTATAATGCTTTTTTGAATAATCCGGGATGCGAATGTCCCTGTCCGGTATAAATCACATTTTCATTTACATCTGTATCCAATACAAATAAAGGCTCAATCATCCCGCCAACTCCCAAACCTTTTCGTTGTCCTTTGGTGAAATAATGCGCTCCATCATGCTTTCCAACGACTTTTCCCAACGATTTTTCATACGAAACGCCTTCTGATTCATAAGCTAATTCTTCCCATTTTGTGAAAAATTGAGGTTTTTCTGCCAAATAAATCTCATTCTCTTTTGAAATTTCGATGATTTCTCCGGATTTTGGTTTCAATTGTTGTTGTAAAAAATCGGGCAAACTTACTTTTCCAATGAAACACAAACCTTGTGAATCCTTTTTATCGGCCGTTACCAAGTCTTGTTCTTTGGCAATCCTTCTTACTTCCGGTTTTTCGATATCACCAATCGGAAACAGTGCTTTGCTTAATTGTTCCTGACTCAATTGGCACAAAAAATACGATTGGTCTTTATTGCCGTCTTTTCCGGTAAGAAGTCGATAGACTTTTTTACCGTCGATTTCGATTTCTTCACGACGAGCATAGTGTCCAGTGGCTACGAAATCAGCACCCAAATCCATAGCTGTTTTCAGGAAAATATCAAATTTGATCTCTCGGTTGCACAAAACATCCGGATTGGGCGTTCTGCCTTTTTCGTATTCGGCAAACATATAATCCACGATTCGTTCTTTGTAGATTTCGCTCAGATCGATTACCTGAAACGGAATTCCCAACTTTTCTGCGACCATCAGAGCATCTGCACTATCTTCGATCCAAGGACATTCGTCTTCCAAAGTAACCGAAGCATCGTTCCAATTTCGCATAAAAAGTCCGATTACGTTATAGCCTTGTTCTTTTAACAAATACGCCGCAACGCTGCTGTCTACTCCTCCGGATAATCCTACTACTACTGTTTGCATGGTGCAAAATTAGGAATTTAGAATTTAGAAGTCTAAATTTTAAAATCAGAAAAATTGATGATGGAATCCAAAACCTCGATAAATTAATTCGAAACCGATTTCAAACCGATGATGGAGCCAACTAAAGTAATTATGAAGAAAATTCGCCAGAAATTAACCGGATCTTTAAAAAAGAAAATCCCCATCAAAACGGTTCCTACAGCTCCAATTCCGGTCCAAACCGCATAAGCCGTTCCCAATGGTAAAGTTTGGGTTGCTTTTACCAATAAAATCATACTGATCGCCAAACAAATCAAAAATCCACCGTACCAAAGATACGACTCGGTTCCGCTCGTTTCCTTTGCTTTTCCCAAACAAGAAGCAAATCCAACTTCAAATAATCCTGCAATAATTAAAATAATCCAGTTCATTTTGTCTTTATTTTTTTGACAAATTTCCCATTTGGAAGTGGAATATTTTTTTACAAATGTTAAAAAATGAAATGAATTAGCGGATTTCTGCCCGAATCCGACTTAAACTTACTTGGGTAATTCCAAGATACGAAGCTATATGACCTAATTGAACTCTTTTTATCAATTCCGGATTTTGTTTCAATAACTCGGAATAACGCTCGGAAGCCGATTTGAATTGACGGGAAATAAATAATTCCTCCGTTTTGATCAATTCTTTTTCGGCTAATTTTCGTCCCCAATTGGCAATTTCAATATGATGTTCAAATAAGTCCTGAAGTTTCAACGCATTTAATTCATACAAAGTTGTGTCTTCTAAAACCTCAATGTTTTCATATCCTTTTTGATTTTCGATATAACTTCTCATTGAAATCACTAAATCACCTTCTTTCCCAAACCAAAATGTAATCTCATTTTCCTCCGTGTCTGAATAAGCCCGGACGATTCCCTTTTTGATGAAATACAGATTGGGTTCGATTTTATCAGCACGAAACAATAAATGACCTTTTGGGAAACTTACTTCTTCGATATTTTCAAACAGAAGTTTGGAGGCATCTTCTGAAATCGGATGAATTGAATGGATGATGTCTTGGAAATTCATTTGTAATAAAAATGATATAGCTTCTTTACTCCCAGACAAATTCCACTGTTTTTTTTACATCTTCGTGTAAACTCAGGTAAACAGGACAAGTTAAAGCAGCACGTTCGAGAATAATTTGATCTTTTTCGGAATAAGTTTCCTGACCTTTTATCTTAACTTTCACGATGATTTCGCCGATTTTTCTCGGAGCAGCTGTCATTATTTTGGTGATTTCCATTTCGGAACCGTCGATGTTGACTCCTTGGGTATTGGCAGAAATTCCCATAATCGTCAGCATACAACTTCCTAATGCTGTCGCTACCAAATCGGTAGGAGAGAAGCGTTCGCCTTTTCCGTTGTTATCGACTGGCGCATCGGTTTCTACAATTGTTCCCGATTGTAAATGTTTCATTTCGGTTCTGAGTCCGCCTTTGTATATAATAGTTGAAGTCATGATATTGATTTGGAAATTTGAAGATTTGTGAATTTGAAAATGTTTAAATTAAGAATTAAACAAACCCGAAGATTTCAGTTTTATTTTTGTCAAAACCTTTTTGGTATAAAGCGGGAAATCCGCATTCTGAATCCAACTATAATAACCCTGATCTTTTTCAAAAACTTCTGTTACTTTTTGTCCTTTGTATTTTCCGAAATTGAAAATCTCATTTCCTTTATCATCCATTCCGATCATTCCTGCTAAATCGGCAGTTTGGCGTTGAGATGAGTATTCACTTAGAAATTTGATGTCATTTTCTAAATCTTCGTATCGCTCAATTTGCGCTTTAAAAATTTCGTATGTCGCTTCCACATCGGCTGCTGCTGAATGCGCATTTTCTAAAGTTCTGTTACAATAAAACTTAAATGCTGAGCTCAAATCGCGCGGTTCTTTCTTAAAGAAGATTACCTGAACATCCACCAAACGATGTTTATCCAAATCGAAATCAAACTCATTTCGTAAGAATTCTTCTGCTAAAAGTGGTACATCAAAGCGATTGGAATTATAACCTGCGATATCCGAATCCTTCATCATTTCCCAGATTTGCGGTGCGATTTCACGAAAAGTCGGCTCGTTTGCAACATCTTCATTGGTAATTCCGTGTACGGAAGTTGCTTCTCTGGAAATCGGAATTTCAGGATTGACACGAATGGTTTTACTTTCTTTATTGCCGTTTGGGAAAACTTTTAAAACCGAAATTTCTACAATCCGGTCTTTTCCAACGTTGATTCCGGTCGTTTCCAAATCAAAAAAACAAAGGGGTTTATGTAAATTAAGCATGAATTATTTTTTTCTTAAAGATGATTGATAGAATGATATAGATTAATATGATAAACGGAACTGAATTCATTTGGAATAAAACCAAAAGTAGGATACTTATAATAAGGAATACATATTTATAATGATTGTCTTTCCAGCCGAATCCTTTGAGTTTAAATGAAAAAATAGGAATGTTTGAAATTAAAAGCCAGCATGAAATGAGCGTTATTCCTATTAATATATATAAGTCAAATTCTTTTGAAACGATAAAACCATTTTGATTTTGAATCCAAAACAGAGAAAATATCAAAATGGTGTTTGCCGGTGTATTTAAACCTTTGAAATAAGTAGATTGTTCGGTATCGACATTAAATTTTGCTAAACGTAAAGCAGAGAATAAAGTGATGAATAATCCTAAGAGAGGTAACCAAGGTAAATTTAAAGTTGTTATAAAACCATTTGACTTGTAATATAAAGGAAGAACTCCATCCAACATTAAAAACATAATAATTCCAGGAATCAAACCAAAAGTCACCATATCAGCAAGAGAATCCAATTGAACACCAATTTCAGAATTAATTTTCATCGCTCTCGCAACCATTCCATCTAATAAGTCGAAAAGTAATGAGGCTGATAATAAAATTAAAATTGCTATTATGTAAATATTAGAACTTAAATGTTCAGGAGCATCATTTGTAATTTCACTTCTAAAAGTAAACAAAGTTATCAATGCCAAACACCCACAAAATAAATTCCCCAGCGTTAATAAATTTGGTATTGTAAAAA
>CALLXZ010000269.1 GCA_937875605.1 uncultured Moheibacter sp. | reverse complement strand
CTAAAACTTCCAAACGCAAGGATTGAATTTCTCTGGGTGTCAACAAATAATAAGTGTCAAAACGGTTGTTGATTGAATCTGAAACGATGAAATCATTTTTCACAAATTTGAATACGCCTAAATTAATCAATCGGTTCAGCGTTAAATTATGATCGGCACGGTTGTACAAATCTCCCGTTTTGAAATAAAGAACACGGTCAAAAATTTTAGGTTTGAAGCGTTTATTGGGATCAATTACATAGAAATCTTCGTAAGCATATTTTTCCAAAGAATCCTTTGGCATCGGGATTTGATACAATCCGTTTCGTTCGTCCGTTATGTTGTAATCCGGAAAAACAACGACTTTATCGATAGTAAATTGTTCCTTCGAAATTTCCGGTGTAGAATCTTTTAATTTGACAAATAATTCCACTTTATGATTGTTTGTAACGGTACTGTCTGCCTGAACGATGATGTTGTTTGGATGGAAATAGTAAAATCCACGATCCTTTAAACGGGAATCAATCCGTTCTCTTTCGGATTTTATCACATCCAAATCAAACGGATCTTCCGGTTTCAGAAAGCTTTCACCTTTTATTTTTTGAATTTCCTGATTGACCAACGAAGAATCTTCCGGAAAACTAACGGAACGAATGTAATAGCGTGCATTTGGGTTGACGGTATAATTCACTTCCGCTTTTTTGTTTTTCCCAACTGTATCACTTTTTGCCCGCGCATTAAAATATCCTTTGTTTTCCGAATAATTGACCAAAATTTCTTTGTTGAATTCGATGTCTACGTCACTCAATAAAACCGGTTTTTCGCCTACTTTATTTTTCAACCAATTCCGTAAACCTTTTTCTTTTTTGGGCTCTTTTGTGGTATTGTAAATATACAGTCGGGGACGAAGTCCGAGAAAAGTGGAATTGGGTTTCGGAATGATGTTTTCTTCCAATTGGGCTTTCAATTCTTTCTTTTCTTTTCGCGAAATAGAATCACCTTCGACTTTTAAATCTGCGCCCGTATAAAGCATTTGTCCGTCTTTCAAAAACTTAGTATTGCTACAGGAATTTAAGGCGTTCAATAGGAGAGAAGCGAGTAATATTTTAATAAATAGATTCATTA
>CALLXZ010000268.1 GCA_937875605.1 uncultured Moheibacter sp. | reverse complement strand
CCGGAAACATACCACGGCCAAGGTTCTAAAATCCAATTCATAAATTTATCTTCTTTTAAATTTCAGTTTGCAAATATCTTTCTTTGTAATTTATGCTACTGTTACATTAGTTACAATCAGACAACTTGTCATTTCATCATTTTGTTCCAATACAAATAAGAAAGTGCATCTTTAAAAGTCTAAAGCTGCAAAAGTTTTCTTTATAGCTTTCAAAAATGAATTTTTTTTCAGATTTGGATAAGACGTGAATTCGTTTTTATAATTAAATTCTGTTAAAACTATTTTTTTATAACCAATAATCGGACTGCTTAAATATATATCACTTTTAATAAAACTTAATAGGAGAATCATTAAAAAAATACCTATGAATGGGTATTTCAGCAAATAATCCAATCCTATAAATTTGCATCTAAATTTCTAAAAATTATGAAAAACACTCTTTACAAATCATTTTTGTTCGTAAGCATTGCACTTTTTACACTCTCCTGTTTCGGAGAGGATGATGGTGACGAAATTATCGTGGAAAATTGTAATTATGATTATGAATTGGATCATTATAACAACATGATGAATGTGTTTAATGTCAATCCTACCGAAGCTAACTGTAATAATTTACGAAGTGCAGCATTATCCCTCATCGATGCTTTGGAAGGCTGTTCCGATTACGATTATTATTATGAAGCTACTCAAGCTTGGTTACAAATAGATTGTAGTGGTCTTGGAAATGGAAATGGAAATGGCACTGGAAAAGCTACTTTCTGGACACAATCGGACTTTGGATGTGGCAACATAAGCGTTTATATTTCTAATACTTCCGGAACCATCAGTGGCTATTTCTCCGGTGGAAATCCCGGGTGCGAGGCGAATGCAAGTGCAAACTTCCAATTAACACCAGGCACCTATGAATGGACAGCATCTTGCGGAAATTATAACTGGAACGGTAACATAACTGTAAACGAGGGAAGTTGTTCTACCATGCAATTGACTCTCTAAAAATCAAATATTTATACTAATAAAGAAACCCTATTCGCTTTTCGAATAGGGTTTTCATTTTGATCAAAATGATTTTTTTTTACAAATCAAAATCGATTTTAACACCCAATTTCTGAGCGATTAATCTTGTTATTCTTTGTTTCATCTGCGGAATTTGCACATGCTCCAAAACATCTGCCGCAAAGGCATACAGTAATAATGCTTTGGCTTCCTTTTTCGGAATTCCTCTTTGTTGCATATAGAACAATGCGGAATCATCCAACTGTCCGACGGTACATCCGTGCGAACATTTCACATCGTCTGCAAAGATCTCCAACTGCGGTTTGGTGTCGATTTCAGCTTTGTCGGTCAATAAAACATTATTGTTTTGTTGGAAAGCATTCAATTTTTGCGCTTCGGGATGTACAAATACTTTTCCGTTAAAAACGCCATGCGAATTCTCGTCATAAATTCCTTTGTATAATTCGTGGCTTTCGCAATGCGGGAATTTGTGTTCAACTTTGGTATGATGATCCACATGCTGATTTCCTCCGATGATCGTAATTCCATTCAGCATAGAATTGCAATTTTCTCCGTTTTGAACGAAATTCAAATTGTTCCGTGTCAATTTTCCTCCAAACGAAAAAGTGGAAAAATTGGTTCGACTATCACGTTCTTGGGAAATAAAAGTATTGTCTATCAGCGAAGCTTCAGGCGAATCATTCTGCACTTTATAATAATCCAGTTCAGCATTTTTCCCGACGTGAACTTCTGTTACAGCATTGGTTAAATTGGCTTTTTCATTCAAAGTTTGATGACGTTCTATGATGTGTGCCTGCGAGTTGTTTCCAACGACTACCAAATTTCTCGGATGATACATCACTTCCGATTCATTGGCAGTAGAAAGAAATACAATCTGGATAGGTTTGGACAGAATTACATTGTCCGGAATGTAAATAAACGCTCCATCCTTGAAAAAAGCCGTATTCAACGAAACCAAACTGTCTGATTTATCGGCAATTTTCCCGTAATAATTTTCAATTACAGGCTGATGCATCATTTTGTTCATCGCACTTGAAAGCACACAAATATCGGCTTCTTCGTGCGTAGTTGTTGAAAGATAGCTACTATAAATGCCGTTAACAAACACTATATTATACGTATCCATATCGTGAATGAAATATTTTTTCACGTCTTGGTATCCGATAGAAATTTCTTCTGATTCTGGAAATAATTTATAATCGGTTTTCAGAAGTGGAGCCAGATTGGTATATTTCCATTCTTCGTCTTTCTTGTTTGGAAATCCGGATTTGTCAAATATTTCGATGGCTTCGTGACGCAGCTCATTGATGAATTTATTTTTGGAATTCTTTTCATTAAAAACCAAATGTCTCGAAACCAAATTTTCTTTTAAGTCAATCATATTTTTATTGTATCAGGTAACAAGTAGTAAGTAGCAAGACAAAAAACTTCTTGTCTCTTGGTACTCAAATCTTGATACTAATTTCTAAACCGCCGCTTCTTCGATTACCCAATCGTAACCTCTTGCCTCCAATTCGTGTGCTAATTCTTTCCCGCCGGATTTGATGATTTTTCCATCACTCAAAACGTGAACAAAATCAGGAACGATATAATCCAATAACCGCTGATAGTGCGTAATCACCAAAACGGCATTTCCTTCGTTTTTGAAAGCATTTACGCCATCAGCAACAATACGAAGCGCATCAATATCCAATCCGGAATCGGTTTCATCCAAAATAGCGAGTTTCGGATTGAGCATCATCATCTGGAAAATTTCATTTCGCTTTTTTTCTCCTCCAGAAAATCCTTCGTTCAGCGAACGTGACAGGAAATCTTTACGGATTCCTAATTTTTCGGCATTGGAACGGATTAGTTTCAACATTTCTGAAGCACCCATTTCTTCCAAACCTTGTGCTTTTCGGGTTTCGTTGATGGCTGTTTTGATGAAATTCGTTACCGTTACACCCGGAATTTCAACCGGATATTGGAACGAAAGGAAAATCCCTTTGTGCGCACGTTCGTCTGCGCCCATTTCCAATAAATCTTCTCCATAAAAATCGATTTCACCATCGGTAACTTCGTAATCTTCTTTCCCTGCAACTACTGCAGACAAAGTCGATTTCCCGGAGCCGTTAGGTCCCATGATTGCATGGACTTCTCCCGGTTTTATTTCTAAATTAATTCCTTTTAAAATTTCTGCTCCGTCTTCGAT
>CALLXZ010000267.1 GCA_937875605.1 uncultured Moheibacter sp. | reverse complement strand
GAAAAAGCGGCAACCGGAATTACAGAACAATTAGTCAATTTAGGTTTTGAGTCCGGAAGAATGAAGACCGGAACACCTCCCAGGGTAGATGGTCGCTCACTTGATTTTTCAAAAATGGAAGAGCAGGAGGGTGATGAAAAACCACAGAAATTCTCATTTACGGAAACACCTAAATTGATAAATCAGAGAAGTTGTTGGATCACCTATACAAACTCAGAAGTTCACGATTTGCTTCGAGAAGGCTTTGATCGTTCGCCTATGTTTAACGGTGCAATAAAAAGTACAGGACCACGATATTGCCCATCAATTGAGGACAAAATCAATCGTTTTGCAGAACGAGAAAGACACCAGATTTTTGCAGAACCGGAGGGTTGGAAAACCATTGAATATTACGTTAACGGATTCTCAACATCACTTCCCGATGATGTTCAGGCAAAAGCTCTACGATCTGTCCCAGGATTCGAAAATGTAAAGATTTTCCGTCCTGGCTACGCCATCGAATACGACTATTTTCCACCTACTCAATTAAAGCATACGTTGGAAACAAAGTTGATTGAAAATTTATATTTCGCAGGACAAATAAACGGCACAACCGGCTATGAAGAAGCGGCAAGTCAAGGATTAATGGCAGGAATGAACGCACATTTAAAAGTCAATGAAAAAGAACCTTTTATTCTAAAAAGAAACGAAGCATACATAGGCGTTTTGATAGATGATTTGATTACAAAAGGAACAGAAGAACCTTATAGAATGTTTACTTCCCGTGCAGAATACAGAATTTTACTACGCCAGGACAATGCCGATGAACGCCTTACATTGCTTTCAAATCAAATTGGTTTAGCATCAAATGATCGTATAAAAAGAATGGAAGAAAAGTATAAAAATGCATCTAAATTAATTGAGTTTGTAGAGAATCAATCCATACTTCCGCATGAAATAAATCCGGCTATCGAAACTGGAAATGGCTCTCCAATTAACCAAAGTGTAAAAATGATTTCGGTCGTAACAAGGCCTGAAATACGATTAAATGATTTAGTAAAATTAGAGCGGGTTGAAGAGTTTATTTCAACAAATAAAATTGATCAAGAAGAAGTAGAGCAAGCCGAGATTCAAATGAAATACCGTGGTTATATTCAAAAAGAAAAAGACAATGCAGACAAATTGAAAAGACTTGAAAATTTAAAAATCCCAAAAGATTTCGACTATTCTCAAGTTAATTCCATTTCAACAGAAGCGCGGCAAAAGTTTGAAAAATTGAGACCGGAAACGATTGCTCACGCATCCAGAATCAGTGGTGTTTCTCCATCGGACATCAGCATTTTGTTGGTTTTCATGGGTAGATAATCTTAATTGTTCCACGTGAAACAAATTCAAAAGTGATTGAAAAAGAAGAAGTTTCGAAAAAATTAAAATTTCATTTAAAGGATTATTTTCTAACAAATGAAGAATTCTTCATTTACGAAAATCAAGAATTCGGATTTCTGGAAACACAACCTCAACCGGTTGAGACCTTATTTAAATATTACGAAAGCAAAAACTATATTTCGCACAGTGATTCAAACAAAACGGTATTCGAAAAAATTTACCAGTTTATAAAAAACTACAATATCGGTTATAAATTTAATCAACTAAAAAATCCTAAATCAGGTGATAAAATTTT
>CALLXZ010000266.1 GCA_937875605.1 uncultured Moheibacter sp. | reverse complement strand
AAAATTTATTTTAAATTCTGAATGTTAAATTATAATTGATTATCATTTAGCATTTTAACAACCAGTTTATCGGTTTCCAAGGTCAAATCATCTGTTGAAAGTTGGTTCAAATTGATCCAAATTAATTCGACAATATCCGTATCCAAAACCTCTAACTGAGAAATATTTTTTGCCGAAACTTTATAATAAATCATCAGAATTTGCTCATTCTCATCAAATCTTGATTGGAGAAAATAGTCTTGTGTATAGAAATGATTTAGCACTTCAATTTCAAGATTTAATTCTTCTTTAAATTCCCGAATTAAACATTCATGCGTTCCTTCACCAAATTCCAAACCTCCACCCGGAAATTTATCGATGATGGTTCCGGCAAACGGTTCGCGGATGATCAGCAATTGGTTTTCGACTACCAAAAGTCCGTAAATTCTGACATTAAATGGTTTCATTTCTTATCGTTTTTCGAAATTCGAATTTCGGTGTTCGGAATTATTTTTTAGCAACTAACATTTCTCTTTTTCCGGGCGGTCCGGGTACCTTTTCTACTGTAAATCCTACTTTGATTAATGCTCTTCTCACGCTTCCTTTTGCCGAGTAAGTTGTGAAAACAGCATCTTTTTTCATAGACTTGTAAATTTTCCCAAACAATTCTTCCGTCCAAAGCTCCGGTTGAACTCTTGCCCCAAATGCATCAAAATAAACCAAATCAAATGTATTTTCATAATAATTGAATTCTAAAAAGTCGGCTTGGATTTTTTGCAGTTTAAAATTGGGGTTGATTTCTATAAAATTATTCCATTCAGCTTTCATTAATTCATTATAAAAATACTGAACTTCAGGCACTTCAAATTTTACTTTTGGATTGAATTCTTTCAGGGATTCCGGATAATTCAAAAGAGAAAATTCGTCCGAATTAACGGGATATTTTTCAATTCCGGTATATTGAATACTTTGTTTTTTACCCACAGTTTCCAATAGCGTAATCAAAGAATTTAAGCCCGTTCCAAAACCGATTTCCAAAATGGAAATTTCATTTTTAGTTGAGAGTAAATTCAATCCGTTTTGAATGAAAACATGATAGGCTTCTTGAATGGCGCCGTGTCGGGAGTGGTAAGATTCATTCCATTCGGGAATAAAAATTGTGGAAGAACCGTCTTCCGTTGGAATGATTTTTCTGGAAAGCATTTTCAAAAGTATAAATAATTAAAATTTGATTTCATGTTCATTTAGAATTATTATAATTAAATTTGCTGAACGCTAAAAACAAACGAAAAAATTGAGCTTATGATCATTGAAAAAATCAAAGAGTCAAGATTTACCCCTGAAGTATTTAATATTCAAACATTTGGAACTGCATTTTCTGACCACATGTTGATTTGTTCGTACAAAGATGGTAAATGGGACGAACCAACCATAAAACCTTACGGAAAACTTGAATTTACTCCTGCTATGTCTGTAGCTCACTACGGACAAGGAATTTTTGAAGGAATGAAGGCTTATAAGGGCGCTGATGGAGATGTATTTCTTTTCAGACCTGAAAAAAACTTTGAGCGATTGAACAAATCAGCTCAGCGTTTGGATATGCCGGAAATACCGGAAGAAATATTTATAGAAGGTTTGAAAAATTTAGTAGATCTGGATAGACAATGGGTTCCTGACACTTACGGAATGTCTCTTTATTTGCGTCCTGTGATGTTCGCTACTGAAGAGGCCATCACTGCTCGTTCGTCTAACGAATATCTTTTTGTGATTCTGACGGCAGTTGCCCCGAATTATTATAACAAACCTCTTTCTGTGAAAGTTGCCGACCGATATAGCCGCGCTGCTAACGGTGGAGTGGGATATGCAAAAGCTGCCGGAAATTATGCCGGTTCTTTCTATCCAACACATATGGCAAGGGAAGAAGGTTATGATCAGGTAATTTGGACTGATGATGCAACACATACTTTAATAGAAGAAGCCGGAACGATGAATGTAATGGTTCGGATCGGAGATAAATTATTGACAGCGCCTACTTCTGAACGAATTCTAAATGGTGTGACCCGTGACAGTATGTTAGAATTAGCAAAAGCTCAAGGTTGGGATGTTGAAGTTCGGAAAATTACTGTTGAAGAAGTGTATAATGCACATAAAAGCGGTGAATTAAAAGAAGTTTTCGGGGTAGGGACAGCGGTTGTAGTAAACAATTACGTTGCCGTTGGATATGGTGATGAACGTTTGGAATTACCCGATTTGCCTATTGAAGATTCGTATGGGAAAACACTTAAGAAAAAATTAGTGGATATCCAAATGGGAATTTCCGATGATCCGTATGGTTGGAGAATGAAAGTGGAAGAAAAGTTAGTGGAAGCTTAACTTTTTTTTAAACATAATATTACAAAAGCCGGATAAAATCCGGCTTTTTTCTGTCATATGTAAATTAAAATCCACATTTCACAAAATCAGGGAAAAATCCTTAACTTACTTCTTTAGATTTGTAGTATAAGAATTGGGTATGCACTTGTTTAAGGTTTGGATGATTTTGGGATTTCTATTGGGAAGGATTTTGACTCTCCAAGCTCAAGATCACCATTATTCGACCACCCATTACGGTTTAAAAGAAGGACTAAATACACAAAATATCTATCGGTCTGCCGTTTCAGAAAACGGTCAGCTTTTACTTATCACAAATCGTGGACTGACTTTATTTGACGGTTATCGGTTTATTCACCATGATTCTGTCAGTTTCACTTCCCCAGCCTTATTTCTTAAAAATAATAAAATTTATACTTCCAATATGAAAGGATTGATAGAATTAAATGCTTTTCAATCGCTTCCAAAAGTATTGGTTCCTACTATTCAAACCGACAGTGATCCTAACAACGATCATTTTGAAAATATTTTCATCGACCAACAAAAAAATATTTGGTCCACCGACTTTGAAAACGTGAAATATTTCAATCCCATCACAAAAAAAGTCAAATCATTTCGCATTCATCCCGGAAACAAAGTTATTTTCCCTCACATCTCTATTCTTCAAACTTCAAAGGACGAAATCTGGATTTTTTCACCCAAAGGAATTTGGAAATGGAATTCGAAAAATGATCAGATTCAACCCTTAGCCAATCAGGAATTTAGTAAGAAAAATTATCAATTTGCTTTACAATTACAAAATGGAACTATTCGGCTTTCCACTGCTGAAGGAGAAATATTTGAATTCAATCCGTTAACTGAATCATTTAAAAAACAAAAATCATTACCCGAAAACCAAGTTGTAATCGGAATGGTGAAAAATTCATCCGGAATTTTATTATTGACCTACAATTCTGTTTATCATTCTTCTTCAAAAGGTTATCGATTACTATTTCAAACGAATTCGGAAAGAATTCAACATATTCATTATGATGAGATTACCGGAAATATTTGGTTGTCAACCACGCAAGGATTGATAAAATTACAACCTGAAAATCCAGCTTTTGAAATTTTGAATTTGTACAACTCGAACGCCGTTACTAAATCCATCGCAGAAGATGAAAAGAATCAAATCTGGACGTTGAATTCTGCAGGTGAAATATGGAAATACGATGGAAATTCATCCCAAAAGGTATTTGAAACCGGATCGCATTATCCATATGGAATTAGTTATTCCAAAGGAAATTTATTTTTATCAACTCAGAATGGAATTTTCAAACAAGAAGCAGGAAATTTCGTAAAGATGAATCTTTCCGGATTGGAAATCCAGAGCGAAATCGTTAAAACCATTATCACACTACAAAATGAACTTTGGGTAGTTTTAGCTTCGCATCCGATTGCGCGTTATACTTGGCCCGGATTGCAAAAAATTCAAACTCCTTTTGCCAATCCTCCGGAATTTTGGTCAGATAACAAATGGCAGGATATAAAAGTGGATGCTAAAAACCGGATTTGGCTGGTAGGATGGATGCCTAAGAGTTTTGGAATCACGTATTTCAATACTGAAAATCAAACTTTCACTGATATTTCCAATAAAAAAATAAATCCAGACAGAGGACTATTTGTAGGTGATTATTATACGGCAATTGGATTGGGAAAAGATGAAACGATGTATTTTTCGGCTTATGGCGGATGGAACCAAACGGATTCTAACGGCAAAATTCTGAAACGGGTCAATATGAACACGCACGACATCATTGATTCAAGTATAAGAGGAATTGCAGAAGATTCAAGAGGAAATGTATATTTTGCTACGACAGAAGGACTTCATATTTACCGTACAAAGTTGGATAGAGTCGTTCGTTTAAATACGATGGATGGACTGCCTTCCAATTATTTAATCCATTCGTTTTTAGACTTAAACAATCGAAAAATTGCTATCGGAACAGAGGGAGGTTTGGTGTTGATTGACAAAGAAAAAGCATTGAAAACTTCCCTGAAAAATCGTTTGGAAATTTCTCAAATTTTAGTCAATGATATACCAAGATCGTTTACGGATCATTTGATCGAACTTTCAAAAGACGAACGGGATATTACGATTCAATTCAGCGACCTATCTTTTTTGCCTACTGAAAAGGTGCGTTTCCGGTATCGTTTTTCGGATGAAAATACTTGGCACAATTTGGGTAATAAAGCGGAATTATCATTGAATTATTTACAACCCGGTGATTATTCGGTTTTGATTCAGGCTTTGGATAATTTAGGAAATGCACAATCCAAAACTCTTCAATTAGATATCCATGCCAAACCTCCGTTTACTAAATCTTATCCGTTCTACATTCTTTTATTTTTGGTATTTGTAGGTCTGACTTTGCTTGTAAATCGTTATTTCTGGAACCGTCGTCAAAAAGAACAAAATTATCTTCGAAAGATAAAAGAAGCGGAGATGAAAACTCTTCGTTCACAGATGAATCCGCACTTTTTGTTCAATACATTGAATTCAATTAATAGTTATATCGTCCAAAATAAAACCGAAGACGCAAGCAGTTATCTGACTACTTTTTCCAAATTAATGCGGAGTATTTTAGAGAATTCTAAAAAAGAACAAATTTCTTTGAAAAATGAATTGGATACGCTCAAACTCTATCTGGAACTGGAATCTGCACGATTGGAACATTCGTTTGATTATATTTTTAAAATAGAGGATGAAGTAGACGAATTCGACCTTCAGGTTCCTCCGCTCATCATCCAGCCGTTTGCTGAAAATGCCATTTGGCATGGACTCCGAAATATGAATGAAAGAGGAATGTTGGAAATAAGAGTCAAGCAACCTCAAGAGGATATATTATGTATCTACATAGAAGACAACGGAATAGGACGTGAAGCCAGTCAGAAATTAAAAAAACAGGAAACTCAACATAAATCTTATGGAATAGATATCACCATCGACCGAATTAAAACTCTGAATCAGGAAAATGGATTTGTAATCCATGATTTATACGACGAATCAGGAAATGCTACCGGAACACAAATTATCATAACGCTAAAACTGAAAGACCATGATTAAAGCTATCATCGTAGATGACGAAAAACACGCGATCATCACACTCGAACATCTGTTGAAAAAATTTGAAGAAGTTGAAATTTTGGCAACTATTCAAGACAGTACACTTGCAAAGGAAATTATTCTGGAGAAAAAACCGGATCTGCTTTTTCTCGATATAGAAATGCCAAGTCTGAACGGATTTGAATTATTACAACAATTTGAAACAATTGATTTTAAAGTCGTATTTACAACAGCTTATGATCAGTATGCTATCAAAGCATTGAAAATAAATGCTTTGGATTATCTTTTAAAACCAATTGACCCAAGTGAAATTCGTTTGGCATTGGATAAATATTTGAACGATCAGATTTTTACTTCAGACGAACAAATTTCTCATCTCAATCAATTTAAAATCAATCAAATGAGTGAAACACTCGCACTTTCTACTCATAAAGGATTGATTTTCATAAAAATAAAAGATGTTATGTATTTTGAAGCGGACGGTTCTTACACACACGTTGTGATGAATAACGGCGAACAACATCTGGTGAGTAAATCGCTTGCCAATTTTGAGGAAGTATTGGTAGATAATCCTCTCTTTTTTCGTTCCCACAAATCCAATTTGGTCAATTTGAATTCGATCAAACAATACATACGCGGCGAAGGAGGCGAATTAATCATGATGAATGATAAATCCATCGTACTCAGCCGTAATAAAAAACAAGAATTCCTGAATCTGTTTAAGAAGATTTAAAGATTAGAAACCTTTACAGATCCGAAATATTATCCTCCTTATCCTCCATTTCCGGATTATTCAGTTTCACGGTTTTTTTTCTTTTGCTTAGACGCATATTCAGAAATTCGACTCCAAGTGAGAAGAAAATTGCGAAATAAATATATCCTTTTGGAATAGCCGTTACGTGCGAACCAAACATTTCTAAATCTGACAAATGTGCTGACTCGGCCAATAACATAACCGAAATTAAAATTAAAAATGCCATAGCAAGCATCTGAATCGTAGGATTACTGTTCACAAATCGACTGACCGGACCAGCAAAAAGCAACATCACCATCACCGCGATAACCACGGCTGTAACCATAATTGCCATTGCAGCTTCCATCGTCCCGAAATCCGCCGGGGTCACCATTCCTACCGCTGTCAAAACGCTGTCCAAAGAGAAAACCAAATCCACAGCTAAAATTTGCACGATGACCGCTACTAAGGTCGTTCCGGCTTTTTTGATTGCTGAGTTTTCTTCTTCCTGCTGAACTTCCAATTTATGATGAATTTCCGTCACACTTTTATAAAGAAGAAACAATCCTCCTAGAAGAATGATCAAACTTTGCCCTGTCATTCCCCCTTTCAGAAAAGGTAAATCAAAAGTTAGCCAACCGATGGGTTTGGTTAGTGTCATGAGCCACGAAATCCCAAATAGCAAACCGATGCGCATAAACATAGCGAGTATCAATCCCACGTTTCTGGCTAATGCCTGATCTTTTCCTTTTAATTTTCCAGAAAGAATCGAAATAAAAACGATGTTATCGATTCCTAAAACGATTTCCAAAAAAGATAAAGTCAATAATGCCATCCAGGCATTGGGTTCCATAAAAATACTGAAATCCATCGTTTGAAATTTTGTCGAAAATTACGAAAAAGATTCATCCGATTTTAAGCTAAAATCAAAAGGAAGAAACTAATTTTGGGAAAAGTTTCAATTTGATTTCAGCCGCTCAATTTCGACTACAATTTATCGTCCTTCTTTGGGGATTTACAGGTGTTTTGGGAAAACTCATCGAAGTCGAAGCCGTTCCTTTGGTTTGGTTTCGGGTTTTGGTTGCTGCTATCGTTCTTTATTTTATATTGAGAATTCGTAAAATCAATTTAAATCTTAGTTCGAAAGATCTGATAATTTTATTAGGAATTGGGGTAGTCATCGGACTACACTGGATGGCGTTTTTTGGTGCGATCAAAGTATCCAATGTTGCTGTCGCGCTCAGTACCCTTTCCACGGGTGCGCTGTTTTCAGCACTTCTTGAACCTCTCTTTTTCAAAAGGAAAATTATTCTTTCCGAAATCATTTTAGCCGTTGTGGTTTCCGGTTGTATTTTATTGATTTACAATGCAAGTCCGGATTATTGGTTAGGAATCGTATTGGGAATTATCTGTAGTTTTTTATCGGCACTTTTTTCTGTTTTAAATGGAAAAATTCATACAAAATTTCCGGCTCAGAAAATCATGTTTTTTGAAATGATCGGTGGCTGGCTGATTGTGTGTCTTTTTCTACCCTTTTTTGATGGATTTGGTTCGTTGCTGGAAGTTAGCTGGAAAGATTTGGGGTTATTGATTCTTTTAGGAAGTTTATTTACGGCTTATCCTATGATCGAATCCGTCAGTTTGATGAAATATTTCAGCCCGTTTACGATATTGCTAAATGTCAATCTGGAACCCGTTTACGGAATCATACTCGCTTATCTTATTTTTGGCGAATCTGAGAAAATGACACCGCTATTTTACATTGCAACTGCTATTATGGTTTTGGCAATTGTAGTGAATTCAGTCATGAAAAGCAGAGCAGAATTGAAGAAAGAAAGATTGGGAAAGAGAAATTAGATCATTTAATAATCAATAAGCCCTCTCTCCCAAATAATTTCCCGGCGGATTATAATTTGCCGCCACAATTACATCTCCATTTTTACAAACTGTCATTCCCATCCCCATTTGAGTTGTATTATGCCAGACCATTTGAGTATAATGACCTGTGGCTGTTAAATTTCGCTGATTAATGGGTTTATTTTTAAAATCCTTTTTTTCATCCGCCCAAACTTTACTTGCTAAAAGAGGCGCTTCAGAAATTTTATAACCCGAACTCCAATATAAATTTTCGCCATATTTACCTTCCCACTTTCCACTAACGGGTCGGTGTTCCATACGACAACCTTTTGAAAAAGCCAGTCGATCTGCCCATTCTTGTGCAAAAGTTGCCAATTCTTCTGACCATTCCATCGGCTTCACTCCTACCTCTGCCCTTGTTTGATTATGAAATTCCAAAACTTCATTAACTTGAGATTCCGTAAGGGAAGATCCCGAAACAAATTTTATTTCCTGTGAAATAACGAAAGAACTAAAAAGAAACAACATCATTCCTAACGATAATCTACTCATACATTTTAATTCTAAGTCCTATTTTGTACTTCCAAAATCATACCTAAAATTTTATATCTAAATCCTTCCCTGTTCTTTTAACTTCCAATAGCGAAGTAAACCGGAAACCGACATCCAGCTTGGATTGGCATATTCATACCGAACCAAATCTTCTTCTGGAACGCCTTCCTTTTTTAATTGATTTCGAGTATATTCCATAAATTTTGGCGTGATTTCTTCTGGAGAAGTTCCTGCATCGAAATGAGGTTTCATCCAATTAGCCCAATCATCTAAAATAATTTCTAATTCTGAAAAATGTTCATTTGGACTTTCCACCACGCCAAAATGCGTCAAGTATAATTTTTCTGCATTCAGATTTCGAAGTTTTTGAATGGATTCTTTCCAAAGTTTTATATTTATATCCGGTGGCGGACAAGGTGGAACCACCGGTCCTGAATTAATTTTAACACCTGCGACATCACCTGTAAAAACAACATTTTTAAGCTGATATGCATTATGATGGATCGCATGACCGGGCGTGTAATGAACATGAAATTCACATTCGCCAATTTTTAAAATATCTCCTTCATCTGCCGAAACCAGCAGGTTTTCATCAATCGGCTCCATATTTCCCCAAAGACGATCCATATCATCCTGATAAATCATTTTGGCAGAATTCCAGAGTTTTTCCGGATTTTGAAGATGTGGTAATCCGATGGGATGAACATAAATTTTTGCTTCGTTTTTTGCAAATTTCCAGGCTGCGCCAGCATGATCAAAATGAATATGCGTCAATAAAATATGGCGAATTTCTTTCCAATCAAATCCTTTCTGATTAATTGCTTTTTTCAAATGTTCAAATGTAGTTTCAGGTCCGGATTCAACGAGAATCAGACCGTCTGATGATTCTACCAAAAAAGAAGCAATGGATTGGGATTCGGCTAAAAATTCTAAATCTAAAATATGGATATTCATGTAATAATAATTTGAAATTTCAAACAAGATAATACGTTTTGCCAAACATTTTTCCTCCCGAAAAGTTAATTTTAAGGTCTGTTCAGATTATCTGAAAATTTAATAGCTTTGGAAAGCTAAAAAATTATGTTCAACAATTTATTGTTTCAACGAATTGACAATTCCCAAATCATCATCTTCCGGATCTTTTTCGGATTATTAATGGCGGTGGAATGCTGGGGTTCCATCGCAACCGGATGGGTTAAAGAAACATTTGTGGAACCTCAATTCAGCTTTACCTTCATTGGTTTGGAATGGACTAACTTCCTGTTGGGAAATACCATGTATTACATCTATGGCTTTCTTGGATTTATGGGAATTTTGATTATGCTCGGTGCTTTTTACCGCATCACGACGATTCTCTTTGCGCTGGGATGGTCGTTGGTTTATTTTATGCAAAAAGAGCATTATAACAATCATTATTATTTGGTGATGCTCATTGCCTGGTTCATGGTTTTCATTCCTGCAAACCGCTATAAATCCATTGATATTTGGATTTGGCCACAGATTCGTTCCAATTATATTTACCTCTGGACCCGGTTGATTTTCATTCTTCAACTACTCATCGTTTATACCTACGCAGCGCTTGCCAAACTCTATCCCGGCTGGATGAATGGTGATTTTTTGATGATTCGGTATGTAGGCGTTGCCCGATGGGCTGAAAAAAATATCGCATGGGAACCTTTGACAGAAGTTCTACGTTCCCGTGAATTTGCGCAGGGATTTTCCTGGTTGGGATTTGGATTTGATTTATTGATTGTACCTTTGCTTTTATGGAAAAAAACAAGAGTTGTCGCCTTTTTTGCAGCACTGTTTTTTCATATTTTCAATTCTGTTACGCTTCACATCGGTATTTTTCCGTATTTCGCCTTGGCATTGGCTGTATTTTGTTTCCCTGCCGAGTCCATGCGCAAATTGTTTTTCCCGCGTAAAACAACTTTCGTTGCCGGTTCCAACGAATTCCAACCCCGACATAAAAATCAAACTATTTTTACTTTTATCTTCTGGACTTATATTCTTTGGCAAATTTATTTACCGGTGCGCCATTGGCACATTCCCGGTGATGTATTGTGGACAGAAGAAGGACATCGTCTTTCCTGGCGGATGATGCTTCGTACCAAATCGGCTACTACCCAATTTTTCATGGTGGACAAAGAATCAGGAAAAAGAAGTTCTGTTAACCTCAACGAATACATGACGCAACTCCAGCGCAACCGTGTGAGTGCACGACCCGATATGATCTGGCAATTTGCGCAATATTTGAAAAAAGACCAGCAAAAAAAAGGGAAAGAGGTTTCGGTATTTGTCAGTTCAAGAGTAGCTATTAACGGTGGACCTTATCACGAATACATTGACAAAGAAACTGATTTAGCTAATACAAAATGGAAATATTTCGGACATCAGGATTGGATTTTGGAAGCTCCTGATGATTATTCAAAAGTCCAGATAAAAGAAAATAATTAATTCAATTCCACTATTTTTTAAAATTGGTAAAAACAAAAAATCCCCATCTTTCGATAGGGATTTTGTATAGATAGATATTTTTTAAGCTTCTTTAATACGAGCTTTTTTACCTCTCAAGTCTCTGAAATAGTAAATTCTTGCACGTCTTACTTTACCTTTCTTGTTCATTTCAATTTTCTGAATCGCAGGTAAATTAACAGGGAAGATTCTTTCTACTCCTACCTCACCGCTCATTTTACGGATGGTAAAAGTTTCCGTTGAACCTTGACCTTTACGTTGGATCACAACGCCTTTGAAAAACTGAGTACGTGTTTTCGCACCCTCGGTAATTTCGTAGTAAACTGTAATGGTATCTCCTGTTGAAAACTCAGGATATTCTTTTTTTGCGACAAATTTGTCTTGTACGTATTTAACTAAACTTTCCATTTTAATTATGTAATTTATTAACAATGAAAAACATACACGGATCTCGTCAGAGGTTTGTCAATGGTGTGCAAAAGTAAAAACTTTTTACAAATCCTGCAACGAATTTTTATAAATATTTAATGCTTTTAGAAACTGACTTTGCTCCACCTGAAGACGATAACCTTCCAAAACAGTCGGACCAAATGAATAACTGACGTTTGCATTTAAAATATGCGCATGAATTCCTTCTTCGATCAATCGGTTTTTGACTACCTCAGCTGTCCAAAGAGTAGAAAAAGTTTCAAGTGTGATGAATTTTCGATTTTCAAGTTCTTTGTTCATTTAAACAATTTAAGAAATATTCAGCGAAATCCTTTATAAAACATTTACAATTTCTCCCCACAAAGCACGGAATTCTGCCCCAAAAACATCTGAATATTCCTGACCATCTTTTTTATAATTTCGAATGGTATAAACAATGTTCTTTTTGGGCGCTTTGATGGGTTTTATGGTAATCAGATCGCCTTGTATAAATTCATTTCCCAAACAAGGAACCAAAATCGAAATCCGTTCGATTTTATCTTCGATAATGGTTGTGCCAATGATGATGCTGTAATAATTTTGCTGTTTGGTAGCGCATTCCGGATTGACCATCGTAAAGTCAACCACCAAATCAAATTCTTCTTTTATGTCTAAATAAGTGAAATGCTCTTCTGAAATCTCCGCTTTCTCCTGTGCAAAAGAGAAAAATATAAAAAAGAACAAAAACAAAAAAGAAAATTTGATTTTCATGATTTTTCGGTGCTTGTATTTTTTGGTGGAATAAATCTACTAAACATTTTCTTTTCAAACGCCCAAAAGAATTTGAATTGTCCGAAAATTGTACCGATGATGATCAATAAAACATTGTAAATCGGAAATATCAATATCAAACGAAGAATCGTAAATAAAACCGGATGCATACTTTCACCCGAAAGCCCAAGCCATTCTACAAAGGGTTTTGAAACCCAAGCAGACGCAGATCCCGTGATGGAAAAGACAATAAGTATCAAAATCAATTGAAAATTACTTTCAATCTGCCAACGCTTTTTTAATTTTTCAAACATTTCTTTTCGTTTTGCGATCTTCGAACTTCGATTCTCTAGTTTCGACTAATTTCCGTTTGCAATCAATCCTTTCACTAAAACAATAATTTTCGGCATGGCTTTATTGGCAGCATTTAATACCTCTTCGTGTGAAACCGGAAATGCAATTTCAGGTCCGCCTAAATCGGTAATTACCGAAATACAAAATACACGCATTCCCTGATGTTTTGCCACAATTACTTCCGGAACTGTACTCATTCCCACGCAATCCGCTCCTAAAATTCTTACCAATCCATATTCAGATGGTGTTTCAAACGTCGGGCCCTGAAGCCCCATATAAACACCTTCTTTGACCTCAATTTCGTTTTGAGCACCGAATTCTATAACAAATTGACGCATCACATTATCATACGCTTCTGACATATCTACAAAACGAGGGCCTAATTCATCTATATTTTTTCCACGAAGCGGATGTTCCGGCATCATATTGATATGATCACGGATTACCACTGCATCCCCAACTTCATACGAAGGATTCACGCCACCGCTCGCATTGGATAAAATCACTTTATCGATTCCCAATCCCTTGAAAACACGCATCGGAAAAGTAACTTCTTCCATGGAATATCCTTCGTAATAATGGAATCTTCCCGCCATCATCAATACCGGTTTTCCTTCGATCTTTCCAAAAATCAACCTTCCTTTGTGTCCTTCCACCGTCGTTTGGGGAAAATCAGGAATGTTTTTATAATCAATGATTACTTTGTCCTGAACTTCGTCCTGTAATTTCCCTAAACCAGAACCTAAAACAATCACATATTCAGGTTGTTCCGGTAAAAACGGACGTATGTATTCAACTGCTTTTTTAATTTTTTCTAACATAATTCAATAAATTTTCTTTGAAGCCGTCAAAATCATTTAGTTCAACTTCAATTGGCAAATAAAACAAATTTTCAATTAATGCGGATTCGTCTTTCAGACGCATATAGTCTTTTTCCGTGGTCAAAATAACTTTGTGCAATGCTTTAATCTGATCGAATTGATCATCTATTTTCTGGATATCCGCAACTGAAAAATTATGATGATCGGAAAACTCCAAATGGTGAACCGCTTTAAAACGTTCTTTTACAAATTCTACAAAAGGTTTGGAATTCGCAATTCCGGTTACCAAAACAACTTCATATTCCAACCATTCGTCCGATTCTAGCGTAAACCGATAGCCAATTGCTGAATTGGAATACACAATTTTAGAAAAATAGACTTTCTGATTATATTTCGGATTAATTTTTTGCAAAATAGAATCCCTTTGTTTAACGGAAAAAGCATCCGGACATTTCGTTACGATGATGACATCGGCTCTTCTTGCTCCGGAACGGGGTTCGCGAAGATTTCCTCCCGGAAGAAGAAAATCAGAAGTATAAGGATCATTAAAATCAGTCAATAAAATCGAATAGCCGGGTTTTACTTGCCTATGCTGAAATCCGTCGTCCATCAAAACCGCTTGGGTGTTGTAATATTTGATCAAATGATTAATGCCGTTTGTACGATTTTCCGAAACCGCAACCACTACTTTATTTCGAAAACGGTTAAAAAACTGCAAGGGTTCATCTCCGATGTCAAATACTTTCGAACTGTAATTGGCAATTACCAAACCGGACGTTTTACGTCCATATCCTCTACTGAGCATGGCCGTTTGGAGTTCTTCTTTTAAAATATCGGCCACCATGATGACATGAGGGGATTTACCCGTTCCTCCGACCGATAAATTCCCTAAACAAATCACCGGAATCTTAAATTTCTGAGAACGTAATAAACCTGTTTTGTAAAGCAAATTCCGAAACGAAACGCCTACCCAGAATAGTCCCGAAAGAGGAAGTAAAAGTTTTCTCCAGTTCATATCCATTTATGAATCGGCAAATTTAATTATTTCGCAAAGGTAATCGGGCGCAATTACAGGATTTTTATTAACTAATTTGCGGTTGCATCAAATCCTCTTGAATTCAGAAATTCTCAGTATTTTGCATCCATGTTTGAAGCAAAATTCCCACAACGTATCATCTGTCTGACCGAGGAAGGAACTGAAATTCTCTATGCAATTAACCAACAACACCGTTTGGTCGGCATCAGCGGATTTACACGAAGACCGAAACATGCCCGAAAAGAAAAACCCAAAGTTTCCAATTTCATCGATGCCAATTTTGATGCAATTCTGGAATTGAAACCGGATTTAGTGGTGGGATATTCTGATTTACAGCGCGATATTGCTTCTGAATTAATTAAAAACGGAGTCAATGTTTTTATTTTCAATCATCGAAGCATCAACGAAACATTGAGTATGGTTTTGCAATTTTGTAGTTTAATTGGAAATGAATTGGAAGGAAAAAAATTGGTTGAAACTTATATTTCAAATTTGAATAATGCTTCAAAAGAAAGTAAAACCTTTCCGTTTCGACCAAAAGTATTTTTTGAAGAATGGAATGATCCTTTGATTTCATCGATTCAATGGGTCAGTGAATTGGTTGAAATATGTGGTGGCGATTTGATTTTCCCTGAATTGGCAAAAGAATCAATGGCAAAAGATAGAATTATAAATCCCAATTTGGTCATTGAAAAAAATCCGGATATAATTATCGGCTCCTGGTGCGG
>CALLXZ010000265.1 GCA_937875605.1 uncultured Moheibacter sp. | reverse complement strand
AGTTTATGTAAAGAAATTGTACAACTTTTCGATGGGAAAATTTCGGCAGAAAGTGCGCCCGGACAAGGAACAAATCTTATTTTTGAAATTAATTTGAAACAAGTAAAATGAATTCATCCGATCAAAAAACTTTAAAATTTCTATTGGCAGATGATCACATGATTGTGCGTCAAGGAATGCAATTGGTTATAGAAGATCTGGTCGAAAACTTTGAAATATTTACGGCTTCAAGCGTACAACAAATCCGCAAACAAATCAATCTACATTCATTTGACATCGCGATTTTAGATGCAGAACTTCAAGACGGAAATTGTATTTCAGTCATTCCTGAATTCAAAGAATTGCAACCTGACGTGAAAATTATGGTTTTCACGAGTTTCGAAGAAGAAAATTATTCGTTAAAATTCATTCAAGCAGGCGCAGATGGATTTCTAAGCAAACTAAGCGAAGAATCCGAAATCCAAAATGCAGTTTCGGAGATGATTCAAAATGGAAGTTACTTTCCTACTTTCACCCGGAAGCTAATGGAACTTTCTTCTCATAACCTAGATTTCTTAAATCCTCTGAATCGTCTTTCTGAAAGGGAATTACAGATTGCAGAACTTTATGCAAAAGGCGCTGGAAATCTGGAAATAGCCAATGCCCTGGATCTAAAACAAAACACCGTCAGCACTTTTAAAAAGCGGATTTTTGAGAAATTAAAAGTAAATTCTTTAGTTGAATTAGTTGAACTGATGCGTATTCATAATTCGATTTAACTTCTTTCTTGTCGATAAATATCGACAGATCCTTCGATAAACATCGAACGCAATTCGCCGATATCGGTTCAATTTTCCCATTACTTTGTATCAGCAATTTTTAAGTAAATGATAAGAGAAATGGAAAAAAGCATTGTGGAAGAAACCGAGATTTCAACTGTTAGAAACTGGTTTTCGATATCGAAATTAAAGGATTTAAGCAAAAGAGATTTTGGAATTCTGGTTGGTGTTCAGATTTTAATGTTTAGTGCAATTTATGCGGTCAATAATTTTCGCCCCTATTTTGAGGAAATTCATTTCCAGAGAATGGAAACTATTCCCGGACAGATTATGGTTTACTCTTTGTTGGTAACGTTGATCTTTCAGGTTTTATTTCTGATCTATATTGCCTATTTATACATCAAATATAAACCCATCCAATCCGTGATTGACGACGCACTTCCCACCTGTACGATCATCGTTCCGGCTTACAACGAAGGAAGATTGGTTTATGAAACTTTGTTGAGCATTGCAGCAAGTAATTTCCCAAAAGAAAAAATGGAAGTCATCGCTATAGATGACGGAAGTAAAGATGATACTTGGTATTGGATTAACAAGGCGAATGCGGATTTGAATCATTCCTTGACGGTTTATCAACAACCCGAAAACCGGGGAAAACGTCATGCTTTACACAGAGGTTTCACAACCGGAACCGGCGAGGTTTTCATTACCATCGACAGCGATTCGGTTGTCGAAAAAGATACCATTCGAAATTTATTGAGTCCGTTTGTGGTTAATAAAAATTGTGGTGGAGTTGCCGGAAATGTAAAAGTATTGAACAAAAAACAAGGAATTATCCCGAAAATGCTGAACGTAAGTTTTGTGTTTAGTTTTGAATTTGTTCGTGCTGCACAGAGTTCGTTAGGATTTGTGCTTTGTACGCCCGGCGCGTTGTCTGCTTATAAAAGAGAAGCTGTATTACATTCATTAGAGAATTGGATCGAACAAAAATTTATGGGAAAATACGCGACAATCGGCGAAGACAGAGCAATGACAAATTTGATTTTGAAACAAGGGTACGATGTGAATTTTCAAAGAAATGCAAATGTTTTGACTAACACACCAACCGGTTTTAGAAATCTCCACAAAATGTTTACCCGTTGGGGACGAAGCAATGTAAGAGAAACATTAGCGATGAATAGTTTTGTGTTTAAAAACTTTAGAGAAAAAAATAAAGCGGGAGCACGTTTTATATTTCTTAATCAGTGGATCAAATTGCTTCTTGCGTTTCCATTGGTTATTCTGATGTTTTATTTCTTATTTACGCATCCCTTTTTATATGTAAGTTCTGCTTTGGTAGCAACTTTCATATTTTCAAGTATTCAAATGCTTTTTTTTACCAAACAATATAATTTCATAGATGCTCTGTGGGCTTATCCCTACAGCGTATTCTATATGTTCGCACTTTTTTGGATTTTTCCATTTTCTATTCTAACTGTAAAAAATGGAGGTTGGTTAACCCGTTAATACCTAATTAATTTTAATTCAAATCTAAATCCAAAAAGAAAAAGGGATTGGCAAAATGCTGATCCTTTTTTCTTTTTATAAACCTAAATTATAAAAATCCATTTATCTTTATTAAATTCAGATTTTGGTAAGTAATCCTCAATTTTCCGATGATACCGCTAATAAATACATGATGCGAAGTGAGAGCATTTTTTTCTACACTTACAGAAAATTGTTACATGGTTCTTTTTCTTTGTCTATGGATAGGTATGACAAAAGGCATCAAATCAGAGCAACAGAGAAAAACTCACTTATGAAGTTTTCTTTATGAACATCTCCCAAATACCAAACGAATAAAAGTTTTATTCATGAAAAAATCCGCCCTTTTGAGGCGGATTTCTATTTTTCAATCTTGTATAACTACACTTTAATTTCTACTTCTACTCCACTTGGAAGCTCCAGTTTCATCAAGGCATCAACTGTTTTGGATGATGAACTGTAGATGTCCAACAATCTTTTGTGAGCACTTAATTGAAACTGCTCGCGCGCTTTTTTGTTTACGTGCGGAGATCTCAATACTGTAAAGATTCTCTTGTTAGTTGGTAATGGAATAGGTCCGTTTACAACTGCACCTGTAGATTTTACAGTTTTCACGATTTTCTCGGCAGATTTATCTACCAAATTATGATCGTATGATTTTAGTTTTATTCTGATTTTTTGACTCATTTCTTAAAGATTAAACAGTTGCACCTTTTGATTTAGCGATAACTTCTTCCGCGACATTGTTTGGAGCCGGTTCGTAGTGATCAAATTCCATAGTAGAAGTTGCACGACCTGAAGTCAGTGTACGTAAAGAAGTTACATACCCAAACATTTCAGAAAGTGGAACAAAAGCTTTGATAACTTTTGCGCCTGCTCTGTCGTCCATACCATTTACAGTACCTCTACGACGGTTCAGGTCACCTACTACGTCACCCATATTTTCTTCCGGTGTCAACACTTCCAATTTCATGATTGGCTCAAGGATTACAGCTTTTGCAGCACGAGCCGCTTCTTTGTAACCTAATTTTGCAGCCAACTCAAACGATAACTGGTCAGAGTCAACAGGGTGGAAAGATCCATCTAACAAGGTAACTTTCATAGAGTCCATTTCGTAGCCGGCCAAAGGACCATTTTTCATAGCCGATTTGAATCCTTTTTCAATAGATGGAACATATTCTTTTGGAACGTTACCTCCTTTAATGGAAGATACAAACTCTAAACCAACTTTTCCTTCTTCCGCAGGTCCGATTTCAAATACGATGTCTGCAAATTTACCACGACCACCGGTTTGTTTTTTGTAAACTTCACGGTGATTAGCAGTCAATGTAAATGCTTCTTTGTATTCTACTTGAGGTTGACCTTGATTTACTTCTACTTTGAACTCACGACGCATACGGTCTACGATGATGTCCAAGTGAAGCTCACCCATACCTGAGATAATTGTTTGACCTGAAGCTTGATCAGTTCGAACTTGAAAAGTTGGATCTTCTTCAGCCAATTTAGCCAAAGCCATACCCATTTTATCCATATCTGCTTTCGTTTTGGGTTCAACCGCAATACCGATTACAGGATCAGGGAAATCCATACTTTCTAATACAATTGGATGTTTTTCATCACATAAAGTATCTCCCGTTTTGATATCTTTAAACCCAACAGCTGCTCCGATATCTCCTGCTTCGATTCTTTCTATTGGCTCTTGCTTATTAGCATGCATTTGGAATATACGTGAAATACGTTCTTTATTTCCTGAACGAGTATTCAAGACATACGAACCTGCATCCAATCCTCCTGAGTAAGCTCTGAAGAATGCCAAACGCCCTACGAATGGATCTGTTGCAATTTTGAAAGCCAAAGCAGAAAAAGGATCTGATACAGACGGCTTTCTTGAAATTGATTCGTCAGTATCAGGATTAATCCCTTCGATTGCTTCTTTATCCATAGGAGAAGGAAGATAACGACAAACTCCATCCAACATAAATTGAACTCCTTTGTTTTTGAAAGAAGAACCACAAGTCATTGGGATAATTGACATATCCAATGTAGCGGCACGCAATGCGTTGTTGATTTCTTCTTCAGTGATTGATTCCGGATCTTCCATATATTTTTCCAAAAGACCATCGTCATATCCTGCAACTTCCTCAATCAATCTACCTCTGTGTTGATTTACCTCATCAATCATTTCTTCCGGAATCGGAACAATATCGAAAGTAGCTCCGTTATTCTCATCATGCCATACAATCGCACGGTTTTTAATCAAGTCAACCACTCCTTTAAAGTCTGCTTCTTCACCAATTGGTAATACGATAGGAACTGCATTAGAACCTAACATATCTTTTACTTGTTGACAAACTTTCAAAAAGTCAGAACCTTGTCTGTCCATTTTGTTTACAAATCCCATACGCGGAACTTTGTAATTGTCAGCCAAACGCCAGTTGGTTTCAGATTGTGGTTCTACACCATCAACTGCTGAAAATAAGAACACTAATCCGTCTAATACACGCAATGAACGGTTTACCTCAACGGTAAAGTCAACGTGACCGGGAGTATCAATAATGTTAAAATGGTAATCTTTGGCATCAGGAAGCGGCTTCCCTTGTTCTGTTGGAAATTTCCAATCAACGGTTACTGCGGCAGAAGTGATAGTAATACCTCTTTCTGCTTCTTGCTCCATCCAGTCTGTTGTAGATGCTCCATCATGAGTTTCACCAATTTTATGGTTTTTACCTGAATAGAACAAAATACGCTCAGTTGTTGTGGTCTTCCCTGCATCAATGTGAGCAGCAATACCGATATTTCTTGTATATTTTAAATCTCTTGCCATCTTAATTATACTCTAAAGTGTGAGAATGCTTTGTTGGCTTCTGCCATTTTATGTGTATCCTGACGTTTTTTTACAGCAGCTCCTTCTTCTTTTGCAGCAGCAATGATTTCTCCGGCTAATTTCTGAGCCATTGATTTCTCGTTACGTCTTCTGGAGTACATAATTAACCACTTCATAGCTGTAGCGATTTTTCTGTCCGGACGGATTTCCATAGGAATCTGGAAAGTAGCTCCACCTACACGACGAGAACGAACCTCTACGTGTGGCATAACGTTAGTTAAAGCATCTTTCCATATTTCCAATGCTGTTTTGTCAGCATTTTCTTTTCTTTTTTCTACGATTTCCATGGCATCATAAAAAATATTGAAAGCAATACTTTTTTTACCATCGTACATCATGTTGTTTACAAAACGAGTTACCAATTGATCATTAAACTTTGGATCTGGAAGTAACGGTCTTTTTTTAGCTTTTGTCTTTCTCATTTCTCAAAGTTGTTTTTAAGATTTTTTCTCTTTTGGTCTTTTAGCACCATACTTACTTCTACGTTGAGTTCTTTTGTTAACTCCTGCGGTATCCAACGCACCACGAACGATGTGGTAACGTACACCAGGTAAATCTTTTACCCTTCCTCCTCTAACCAATACTATCGAGTGCTCCTGCAAATTGTGTCCTTCTCCTCCGATGTAAGCGTTGACTTCTTTACCGTTTGATAATCTAACACGCGCTACTTTACGCATCGCTGAGTTAGGTTTCTTAGGTGTAGTCGTGTACACACGTGTACATACTCCACGACGTTGAGGACATGATTCCAAAGCAGCCGATTTACTCTTCTTGGCTAGTTTTGTTCTTCCTTTTCTTACTAATTGTTGTATTGTTGGCATACTATAAAAATATGTTTAACCCCATTTTTTGGGATTGCAAAAGTACGATTTTCAATTTATTATACAAATCTTTACTGAAAAATTTCATTTTTTCTCTTCTGAATTTAACTTAATGCTAATTTTCCCAAGTTATCGTTAACCTTAATTTATATTAGTTAATTTTGTAACCGTTGATAATTTTTTCGATAAAAAAATTAATTTGAGACATGACTTATTCTAAGTTTTTGTTTTTGCCCTTTCTATTCTTTGCTTTTATTTCCCTAAATTCAAACGCACAATCACTGCCTGATAATTTAGAACAGAAATTAAAACAAATGAAGTCTTCAAATGACCGAATCCGTTACATAAATGGAATATTTGAAGAACCGTATGTGAATTATAGCATCATAGAGAAAACCTTAAACATCGCTTCTGATTTTGCTCAAAAAGAGAAAGATACAGAGCTGGAGAAAGAAATCCGGTTTCTAAATGCAACACGATTTACATTTTTCGAGAAAGATGCTCAAAAGAGAATTGAAACATTTGAGGGACTCATAAATAAATACGAAAACGACAGACTCTATAAAGCAATCTGTTTTCATCAAATTGGGCAAAATCAATTTATTTTAGAACAATACGGAAAATCTTTTAAAAATTCTCTCAAAGCTCAAAAAATATTTGACGAAATAGGATATGAAAAAGTCCCAAATATGGGAAAATACCTCCATGATCTTTCTTTGAATTATTATTTTTTTAAAAATTACAGTGAAGCCATTGATTTGATGAGGATTTCAACACGTCTTCCAAAATTCAATGAAAATCTGGATATTCAACGGTACAATACATTGGGATTATCTTTTCTAAACCTCGAGGAACTTGACAGCGCAAATTATTATTTGAACATAGGTTTAAAAAAAGCTAAAACGTATAAAAATGAGGTTTGGATAGGTTTAATTTCAGGAAATATCGGAAAAGTATTGCTTAAAAAAAAGGATTATCCAAATGCTTTGATTTATTTTAAAAATAATTATGAGTTGAACAAAAACAGATCCGAATACCCCGAAATTCCCCAAAATGCCTGTGTTTCTCTTGCAAACGCTTATTTAGAATCAGATTCGCTCGACCAAGCGTTCCTTTATATACAGATAGCCGAAAAAAAATATTTCCAACACAAAGAAAATTTCCAATTCGGTGAGCAGCAGCAATTTGAAGTTGCAAAAAAAGGACATTATGAAAATAATTATTTGTATCATTTGAAAAAAAATAATTATAAAGAAGCTTTGCTCTATAAGGATAGCCTGGACGCTGCACAGAAATATGGCAACACCAAATACAATTCGGCAATTGTAAAAATATCTCAAGACCAATTGCGAATAAGCGAAATTCAAAACACCATCGCTCGGCAGCAAAAAGAAAAATCGGAAATGAAATTTCGGTACAGCGCCTCTGTTTCTATTCTATTGCTTCTCCTCTGCTCCATCCTTACGCTTCTCTTTTTCACCCGTCGGAAAAAGAAAAAAGAAAAAGAAATGTTTCTAATTAATCAACGTATCGCCGAACTGGAACGATTAAAAACAGAAGAAGATTTAGTGAGGGCAAAACAACAAATCGGAAATTTCGTCAAACGAATCAAACGAAATGACGATATGATGGGAAAAATGACTGAAGAACTCGAAAAAATAAAATTGGAATATTCGCTCGAACAAAAAGAATTAAATGCAACGCTGAACGAACTTCGTTCTACAAAAATTCTGACAGAAGACGACTGGAGTTTATTTCAGTCCAGCTTTGATAAAATCCACCCAAACTTCATTTCAAATGTGCGTGATTCTTTCCCAAAAATCACTCCCTCAGAACTCCGTTATCTGATGCTCACCAAATTGGATTTGAATCATAAAGAAATGGCAAATGCATTGGGCGTTTCTCCATCAACCATTCGCGTTACATGGAATCGAGTTCGAAACAAATTAAACGGAAATCTGGAAGATACACCCATTTCTCTTTTAGCTAAAATCGAAAATCGATAATACATTTAATCAATTAAATATCAGTTAATTAAACCTTAAATGAAAATTTGTTACGCTTTTGTAACGCCTGAAAATGAAGCAATTCTTTTGTTTTTATTGAACTTTACAACACTACTAAAACCTGAGTGAGTATGAACTACTCTCTCTCCCCCAAAGTAACCTTATAATCTAAACTCAGGAATAAAAATGATAGCCGTTCAAAAAGAACGGCTATCATTTTATGGAATCTATCCAAGTAAATCTTATATTTGAAAATTAACCGCCGATTGAGTGACTTTTGAGTCGATTTCAAACCTATGACGAGCTATTTAAAAAACTGTCATTGTGTTAAATTGTTCAAAAATTCTATTTTTCTTATTTGGAATAGGTATTCTGCCAGCTCAGAATATGACTGCCGATGAGTTAATTGAAAAATGGCAGATCAGCGATATTTCCCAAACCATAGAGGCCGAAAAAACCTATACAGATCTCAAACTAAATTACAATTCACTTGATTTTAAAAACGTTGTTTCAGAAATTAAAAATTATCTGAAGAAACATGAAGATCCACGTATTGAAGTTCGTTTAAAAATGTATGAACTTTTGAGTTATCTTCAGCAAAATGGTAGATTTACGACAAAAAAAGAAAAGGAATTACAGGATTTGTTTCAAAAAACTGTTTTTTTGAAAGACGAACAGATTCTTTCAGAAGTGTATTCACTCTATGCCGAAAACAGTAGCTTTTCTTTTGAAGATAATTTGTTTTACATCCTGAAATCCATAGACATCCAACAAAATATTGGGACAAAATATTTTCCAAAATTTTATATGCGTTTATTTTTTGCAGGATTGAGCTATTACAATCTTTCGATGTACAGAGAAAGCATTCAATTTATCCAAAAAAGTCAAATAAATTTAGGATCGGCTGAGAATAATCTTGAGATCTATGTACTGAACATGGATTTGCTGGGCGCTTCTTATTATCGGCTTGAACAGATTGACAGCGGAAGTTACAGTTACCAGCAGATTTACAAACAATTAAGACATTATAATAGAAATTATAAAAATTACCATGAAAAATTCAGAAACTACAATTCCCCCTTTTTTAATATTTGGATGGGTATTTCGCAGGGTGGAATCGGAAAAGGTTTAGTGATGCAGAAAAAATACGAAGAAGCCATTCCTTATCTTCAATACAATATTTCCCAAAGCCAAATTCATGATCAGCCCAACGATGTTTCCAAAGCCGAAAACCTTTTGGCGGAAGCATATTCCAATTTACACCAAAATGATTTGGCTTTTCAGTACAGATGGTCAGCATTGAAAAATGCAGCTAAAAGAAAAACACTTCGGGAATCAATCATCGCTGCAAACGGGCTTGAGGAATTATACAAAAAGAAAAAGAAGTTTGACAGTGCCTATTTTTATAACGAACAGAAACACCTCTATGAGAGAGAAATGTTTCAGTCCATCAACCATAGTAAATTTTTATCCGTTACCAACCGGCTTCAGCATGAAAATATGCAAAATACTATTTTAGAAGCAGAGAATAAAATAACGGAACAAAGGCTAACCCGAAATCTGATTCTGGTAATCAGCGTTATTCTTTTAAGTGGAATTTTATTTTTCTATTACCGTTTCCGACAGCAGCAACAGATTAAAATTTTGAAATTGAATCAAAAAAAGGACATTGCAGAAAAGAATTATTTAGAAAGTCAGGAAATTTTGAAAGATGCAAACGATCAACTTCTGCTCTTCCGGCAAAGACTGAATCATAACAATGCATTGATCGAAACATTAAAAAATGAATCGGAAAAACCTACGCCTGATTATTCTGAATTACACACACCTACCATACTGACAAAAGAAGATTGGATTGATTTCAAAAAACAATTCAACAAAGTTTATCCCAATTATTTTTATATGCTTCGCGAAATTTATCCGCAATTTTCACAAGCAGAAATTCGGTATTTATGTCTGGTAAAACTCAATTTAAGGCAAAATGAAATTGCCGCTGCTTTAGGTATATCTGACTCATCCATACGGGTAACATGGCACCGCATGCGAAAAAAACTAGAAATGGAAAAAACCATCCATCCTGAGGAATTTTTAAAAGACTTCGAAAATAAATATCAATTGAATTAATAATTTAATTACCTTATAATCATTATATTGTAAAATGTAACGCTTTTGTAACTGCATCTTTGATGGTTCAAATTATGCTTTACAATACATTTGTATAAACTGATTACAAAGAAAATGATGTGTAGAGTTCTTTATCCAAATTTAGTTCAGAAAAAAACTACCTTTTTTTCTGGTTCAAAAGACAAAGATAAAACTTTTCTGTCCAGAATAATCGTTAGATTTTTTCATCATTATTTTACACCCCTAATACAACTAAGCAACCGATTGGACGAAAAAAATCAGACGCTTATGGGTATCCTCTCTCTGAAAATATCTGAATTACCTGACGCTTTATCTTTAGAATGTGAATCATTGCAACCAACCACTTTGTACTCAAACCAAAAACTACTAATTACACATTGAAATGAAAACCAAATCCTTATGAATATCAGTTCGTGCTGACCTTTCACTGACCTTGAATACCAAAATGTGTGTAATAAGTAATACCTCCTAAACCCGAGAGCCGATTTTTTCAAATCGGCTCTTATTTATTTCCTTTATTTAACTTTAAGATAAACCCGAATTCCTATATTTGTTTGATTAGAAATTTGGATTAATATGCCGGGATTTGAAGCCTTCGGAGAAGAAGAGAAAAAACATATACAGGATGTGCTGGATTCAGGGATTTTAATGCGTTATAATTTTGATGCGCTGCGAAATGGAAACTGGAAATCAAAAGAACTGGAAGAAGCAATTCAGCAAAAAATAAACATTCCATACGCACATCTTACCAGCAGCGGTACTACAGCACTGATTGCAGCAATCAAATCACTGGGAATTGGTGCGGGCGATGAAATCATTCTTCCAACCTTCACTTTCGTAGCCAGTTTCGAAGCCGTTTTATTCTGTGGAGCAATCCCGGTTTTTGCCGATGTAGATGAAACGCTCACATTATCTCCTCAATCTGTCAAAAAGTCAATTTCTGCGAGAACTAAAGCCATCATGTCGGTTCACATGTGCGGTGCCATGGCCGATTTGGATTCATTGATAGAAATTGCGAAAGAATATAACTTGTTTTTAATAGAAGATGCTTGTCAATCCATAGGTGGAACCTATAAAAATAAATATCTCGGAACAATCGGGCATATCGGCTGTTTTTCCTTTGATTTTGTAAAAACCGTCACTTGTGGCGAAGGCGGTGCTATTTTAACAAACGATAAAAATATGTATGATTTCTGCCACCAATTTTCTGATCACGGACATGACCATTTGGGAAACGACCGAGGCGCTGAACGGCATCCCTTAACCGGGTTGAACTTTCGCATTTCCGAGCTTCATGCGGCGGTTGGTTTGGGACAATGGGGAAAACTAGACGAAATTATTTCTAAACAGAGAAAGTTAAAATCTATCCTTAAAACCATCCTGATGCAAAATTCGGAAGTGAAATTCCGTAAAATTCCGGATGAGAATGGGGACAACGGTTCTTTTCTATCGCTCTTTCTGGATGATGAAACATCAGCTAGAAATATTTTTTCAGAATTGAAAAAACAATCCATTCCTTGCGCTTATTGGTTTGACAATCATTGGCATTATATCAAAAAATGGGATCATTTTAAAAATTTGAAAAACGATCACACTTTATTCAAAGAGCAAAGAGACCTTCTGCCCGACTATGAAAATCAGGATTTTTCAGCCTCAGACGAAATTCTTAAAAAAACGATTACACTTCCTATTTCACTAAAATGGACAGAGGAAAAAGCTGAAGAAATTGGAAATACCATTCATCAAATCCTTATCCAACAAAAAATTAAATTTTCAAAATGAAAAAATTAGTTCTTTTCAGACACGCCAAAAGCCGTTGGGATATGGGCGTAAATGACCGCGACAGAGATTTGGAGGAAGTAGGAATCGAACGAACCGAAAAATCAGCAGCTGAACTGAAATCCATTCTTGATTTTGAAATAGAGGTTTGGCTTTCCAGTCCGGCTGTAAGAGCACACAAAACAGCGCAATTAGCAGCCATGCATTTTTCCAAAAAACCAGAAATAAATATCGTTGAAAACCTGTATACATTCTCGTTTTTTGATTTACTGAAAGAAGTGAAAAAAATTGATAATCAGTTTCAAACTGCTATTTTATTTGGTCATAATGAAGCCTTTACTGAATTTGCTAACCGGATGGGAAATCAGTATTTATATAATTTACCCACTTCCGGTATTGCCATTTTAGAATTTCAATCCGATTACTGGAATGAAATAGAAAGAGGTGAAACGCTTAACATCATAAAACCTAAAAAACTGTGAGTTCGATCTATGTAAATCGTGAAATCAGCTGGCTGAGATTTAATTCCCGTGTCCTTCAGGAAGTGAAAGACCCCAACGTTCCTCTACTCGAAAGATTACGTTTTTTAGGAATTTATTCCAATAATCTGGACGAATTTTATGCCGTTCGTTATTCCGCACTTTTAAGATCGATCCAGTTAAAAAGCTATGGCTATAAAAATATCATTTCCAATCAGACCGATGAAGATTTGATTGAAGAAATTAATGAATTAGTTGCTATACAACGGGCAGAATACGACGACATGTATGATCAAATTTTATTGGAATTGGAAGCCAATAATATTTATTTCATCGATGATAAAAATATTCCATTTGAACATATCAAATTTGTTTCTCAATATTTTAACTCCGAATTAAGTCATTCCATAGGCGTTTACATTTTGGAAAAACATCTGAAAACTCCGACTATCAGGGATGGTGCATTTTATCTGGCAGTAAAATTTACGGAAGATGAAATTTCCAAATATGCTTTAATTGATCTTCCGACACAGATTTTCCCAAGGTTTGTAATTCTTCCTAAAATTGATCAGAAACAATATGTGATGTATTTGGAAGACATAGTTCGGTATCATTTGGATGAAATCTTTAAAGTGTTTCAATACGAATCAATTGAGGCTCATTCCATTAAAATTACAAGAGATTCCGAATTGGATATGGACAATGACCTGGAAAACAGTTTATTGGAAAAAGTTGCCAAAAGTCTGGATGGAAGAAAAAAAGGCGAACCGGTGCGAATTGTATATGACCGTGAAATTGCCGATGACACGTTGCGTTTTTTATTGAAAAAACTAAACATTGATGATTACGATAGCATTAATTCAGGAGGTAAGTATCACAATAAGAGAGATTTAATGAAATTTCCAAATCTCGGAAGAAATGATTTAGAATACGAAAAACTAAGTCCGATCACTCCGTATCGTTTTCATAATTACCGAAATCATTTTGAAGCAATTTCGGCAGAAGATCATATTTTATATGTTCCCTATCATGATTATTCTGTCTTTCTTCGTTTCTTGCGAGAGGCCGCAATTGATCCGAAAGTCACTAAAATAAAAATCACAATTTACCGCGTTGCAAGCGAATCCCAAGTGATGAGTGCGCTCATCAACGCTGCTCGAAATGGAAAAGAAGTAACGGCTGTCCTTGAACTTCGCGCTCGATTTGATGAAGCGAATAATGTAAAATGGTCCAAACGTTTACAGGAAGCAGGTGTAAATGTTATTTTTGGGGTTCCGGGATTGAAGGTTCACAGTAAAATTGGATATATAGAACGTATTCCGGAAAATGGAATGGCTTCGAGTTATGCCTTTATCAGCACAGGAAATTTCCATGCAGGAACCGCAAAACTTTATACTGATTACACCCTCCTTACTTCGCAACCCGAAATTACAGAAGAAATAAATCAGGTTTTCAAATTCTTCAATGCCAATTATTTAACACAATCTTATCAGCATTTGATGGTTTCGCCTATGCAAACGAGAAAGAAGATTTTGAAATTCATCAAAAAAGAAATTAAAAATCATAAAAAAGGACTTCCTTCGGGCATAAATCTCAAACTGAATAGCTTAAGCGATAAAGAAATCATCGATACGCTTTATATGGCGTCAGAAGCTGGCGTGAAAATACGTTTAGTGGTAAGAGGTATACATTCACTGATTCCGGGAATTCCGGGTGTTTCGAAGAATATAGAATCGGTTAGCATCATCGATAAATTTTTAGAACATCCCCGCATTTACTGGTTTAAGAATGGAGGAAATGATTTGGTTTTTATTTCTTCAGCTGATATTATGGAGCGAAATCTGGATTCGCGGGTGGAAGTTGCGTGTCCTGTTTATGACCCGCGTACCAAAAAGTTGGTGATGGATACATTTGAATTGAGTTTCAATGATAATGTAAAAGCTCGCTATCATGATGAATTCCAGAGTTCGATTTATCGTATTAATAATAAACCGGTATTGCGTTCGCAATTTGTAACCTATGATTATTTATTTGAATTGAATAAAAGAGAAAAAAAAGCAGAATCTAATAAAGAATCCAATTAAATGAATATAAGAAAGTTAGCCGCCATAGATATCGGTTCAAACGCTATGCGATTACTCATCAATTATGTATATGAAATTCCCGATTCCAATCCGGTATTTAACAAAACAAGCATAGTCCGTATGCCGATTCGTTTGGGAGAAGATGTATTTACACAGAAAGAGATTTCTGAAAAAAACATAGACCGGATGGTGGATGCGATGCAGGCTTATAAGTTGATGATGAAAATTTACGGAGTTGAAAATCATCTGGCATTTGCTACTTCAGCCATGCGGGAAGCTGTAAACGGCAAAGAAGTGGTAAAAAGAATTAAGAAGAAAACGGGAATTGAAATCGAAATTAT
>CALLXZ010000264.1 GCA_937875605.1 uncultured Moheibacter sp. | reverse complement strand
CAACAAAAATTCCTACCTTAAAACATCTCCTCATTTTGAGTAAAATTTCATAAATTGCACTCCTATTTTTTAGAAATTAAAAAAACAAACAAAAAAGCATAAAATGAGAGAAGTAGTTATCGTATCCGCAGTTAGAACTCCAATTGGTTCATTTTTAGGCGGATTGTCATCTATACCCGCAGTTCAATTAGGCTCAACTGCCATAAAAGGAGCATTAAACAAAATTAATTTAGATCCATCTCTTGTAAACGAAGTCTTTATGGGAAATGTATTACAAGCCGGCGAAGGTCAGGCACCCGCTCGTCAAGCCGCTTTGGGTGCAGGATTGCCCAATACCGTTCCGTGTACAACGGTCAATAAAGTTTGTGCTTCCGGAATGAAAGCCGTAATGTTTGCTGCGCAATCCATCAAATGCGGTGATGCGGACATCGTAGTTGCAGGAGGTATGGAAAGCATGTCCCAAACGCCTTTTTATAGCCCAAACACACGATCAGGCAACAAATTTGGAAACACTGTTTTGATAGATGGAATCTTCAATGATGGTTTGCAAGATGCTTATAATAAAGAAGCAATGGGCGTTTCCGGTGATAAGACGGCAGATAAATACGGTTTTACAAGAGAGCAGCAAGATGAATTTGCAATTGGATCCTATACCAAATCAGCCAATGCATGGAAAGAAGGAAAATTTTCAGACGAAATCGTTCCTGTCGAAATTCCACAACGAAAAGGCGAACCGATTCTTTTTTCGGAAGATGAAGAATACAAAAATGTAAATTTCGCCAAAGTTCCCGAATTACGTCCTGCTTTCACAAAAGAAGGAACCGTAACTGCTGCCAATGCTTCAACTCTAAATGACGGTGCTTCCGCTTTGGTTTTGATGTCAAAAGAAAAAGCCGATGAATTAGGATTGAAACCTTTAGCAAAAATAGTTTCGTATGGCGACGCTGCGCACGAACCGGAATGGTTTACCACTGCTCCATCAAAGGCAGTTCCGGTTGCACTGAAAAAAGCAAATCTGAATGCTTCCGACATTGATTTTTGGGAATTCAACGAAGCCTTTTCAGTTGTAGGTTTGGTCAATGCTAAACTTCTGGAACTGGATGCTGAAAAAATTAACGTAAACGGAGGAGCCGTTTCCATTGGGCATCCACTTGGAAGTTCAGGTTCCCGAATTTTGGTAACACTCATAAACGTTTTAAAACAAAACGGTGGCAAATACGGTGGTGCCGGAATCTGTAACGGAGGAGGTGGCGCTTCTGCTATCATTATCGAAAATATGTAACAGATAGAAAAATCTATATAATACGTAAAAGTCACTCTGACCAAGTCTAAGAGTGGCTTTTTTACTGCAAGCGATTTAAAAATGGAAAAACTAAAAGGCTATTTATTAGCGGTTATTTCGGCTTCATCCTATGGGCTGATTCCTTTGTTTATTCTACCCATTAAACAAATCAATTTCCCGATTGACACCACTCTTTTTTATCGTTTTCTATTATCGGCTTTGATGATTTTCCCGATTCTTCTATTCAAAAAAGAAAAATTAAAAATCAACCTTCATGAGTTATTCATCCTCATAGCATTGGGGCTTTTTTACGGACTTTCCTCCGATTTACTTTTCATGGGATATGACCATCTTTCGCCCGGAATTGCTTCTACCATTTTATTTGTCTATCCGGTCATCGTTGCACTCATCATGGTGTTTTTCTACAAAGAAAAGATCAAAGCACTCACCGTATTTTCATTGGTCATCACATTGATAGGAATTGTGATTTTGAGCGCAAAAGATTCATTGCTCGACATTCGGATTTTAGGATTAGTGATTACGCTGGGAAGCGCACTCTGTTACGCTTTATACATCGTTACGGTCAACAAAGCAAAAATCAAAGCTTCGGGATGGAAAATCACTTGTTATTCTATGTTTTTCACTTCGATTTATTATTTAATCAAAGTCCTCATTCTCGACCAAACCCTGCTTTTGCCCGATTTCAAAATGTTTGGAAATTTTGTTCTTTTTGCATTGGTTACCACCGTGATTTCGACGACTGCACTTGTTTACGCTATTAAACTAATCGGCTCCACTCCTACTTCCATCATGGGAGCTCTTGAACCGGTCGTTGCTGTTTTGGTCAGTGTGATTTTGTTTCACGAAATCCTTACCCGAAATTTGGTTTTGGGCGTAATTCTAATTTTAATCGGTGTTATTATAAATATTTTGACAGGTAGTAAAAAACCAAAGTTCAGAATTCGAAAAAACAAAAAAACGATTTCATAATTTTTAAATCAAATTAAATTTTAATTCCAATTTTCCTTTCAGTATTGGGCGAATGTCTTTACTTTTATTTTATAAAATAAATTACGAATGGACATTCAAAAATATCTAACTGACAACCAAGACGAAAAAGATATAGAAAAAGTATTGGACAAACTAAACGGAATTCTGATGACCGATGAAGCACTGATTTATATCGCCGTTCAGAAAAAACCGGCAATCAATATTTCGCCCGATTCCGTTGCCATTACCAATAAGCGGATTATTTTCTGCCGTCCTAAAAATTTGGGATTATCGATGGAATTTCAGGATTTCATCTGGCGCGATATGAAAGACAGTAACCTGAAAGAAAATATGTTGGGTTCTACTTTAACTGTCAAAACCATTAATAACATTACTTATACGCTGGATTATCTTCCGAAAACACAGGCAAGAAGAGTGTATTCGTACTGTCAGGAACAGGAAGAAATCCAAAACGAAATCCGAAGACAACGTGAAATCGAAGTCATCAAAGCTTCTGCCGGAAACATTAATTTAGGAGCACAAAATCAAACATCCACAGAGGAAAAATCCATTCAGGAAGATCCCGTAGAGACCTTGAAAAAGTTGAAACAATTGATGGATAATTTTCTGATTACAAGAGATGAATACGAAGCTAAAAAATCAGAGATTCTTTCCAGAATGTAATCCATTGATTATGAAAAACTTTCTTTTTATTTTTTGTTTACATATTCTCAGCTTTTCATTTGCTCAAGATATCAATTCGGCAAAAAAAGAAGCATTAAATTTTGCACTTGAAATCGTAAAATCCTATTTCACAGAAAATTGTGATTTCTTTTATAATTCTTTCTCTAACGAATTAATTAGTTTAGAAGATCAAGAGTCGTTTAATCGTTCAGAATTAGGAGATTATGAAGAAATTTGCGACTTTTTAAAAAGAGCTATTAAAGACAAAAACAAAACTTTTCAAGATTATTTAGATGCCTACTCTACCGAAATTCTTACGTATGAAGAATTGGTAAAATACATAAAAAAAGAACTGGATAATGAAATTCCGCCTAATCCTTTAATAGAAAAAGACGATTTGATTTTCGTAGGTTGGAAGCTTAAAAATACGGATGTTGAAAATTTTATATTTGATGATATGTTCGTTTTCATTTTGCGAAAAGAAAATAACAAATGGGTAATTAAAGGAGCTTAAGTTAAATATTTATCGAATCTAAAAATGGATATTCAAACCAAAATAAACGAACTTCGTGAAGAGTTAAACCAACATAACTACAATTATTATATACTGGACAATCCGGTGATTTCCGATTTCGAATTCGATCAAAAACTGAAAGAATTACAGGAATTGGAAAAAAATCATCCTGAATTTTACGATCTGAATTCTCCTACACTTCGGGTCGGAGGAACCATTACCAAAAATTTCCCCACAATTGTACACGAATACCGAATGTATTCGCTCGACAACTCCTACTCTATCGAAGATTTACAAGATTGGGAAAAAAGAATCGAAAAAACCTTGGACGAAAAAGTAGAATTTGTCTGCGAACTCAAATACGACGGTGCTTCTATTTCGATTTTATACGAAAACGGTCAAATCAAACAAGCCGTTACACGTGGCGATGGATTCCAAGGAGATGAAATCACATCGAACGTCAAAACTATTCAATCCGTTCCCTTAAAATTAAAAGGAAATTATCCTGAAAAGTTTTATATCAGAGGCGAAATTATTTTACCTTTTAAAGAATTTAACCGAATCAATTCCGAACGTTCCGAACAAGGTTTGGAACTCTATGCCAATCCGAGAAATACAGCAAGCGGAAGTTTGAAACAACAAGACAGCGGCGAAGTTGCCAAACGAAAATTGGATTGTTATCTCTATACCATTGTCGGAAATCATTTGCCTTTTGAATCACAATGGGACATGCTGCAATCCGCAAAATCATTTGGCTTTAAAATTCCAAACACCGCAAAATTATGTTCAAGTTTAGAAGAAGTTTTGGCATTTATCGAACATTGGGATACAGAACGAAAAAATCTCGCATTTGAAATCGACGGAATTGTCGTAAAAGTCAATTCTTTTTCGCAACAGCAGGAATTGGGATTTACGGCAAAATCACCACGTTGGGCAATGGCTTATAAATTCAAAGCGGAAAAAGCCGAAACCGAACTTTTATCGATTTCGTATCAGGTCGGACGAACCGGAGCCATCACGCCCGTAGCCAATCTGAAACCTGTAAATCTTGCAGGAACGATTGTCAAACGTGCTTCACTTCACAACGAAGACATCATCAACAAACTGGATGTGCGAATTGGTGATATGGTTTATGTGGAAAAAGGTGGCGAAATCATTCCTAAAATCGTGGAAGTCAACTTTGATGTGCGGCAACCGGATTCTATCAAAATCGAATTTATTCAAAACTGTCCGGAATGCGGAACTGAACTTATCCGAAAAGAAGGTGAAGCCCAACATTTCTGTCCAAACGAGGACGAATGTAAACCGCAAATCATCGGAAGATTAGAGCATTATGTTTCCCGAAAAGCATTGGATATGGCGAGTATCGGAGGGGAAACGGCTGTTTTGTTATACGACAATGGCTTGGTGAAAGATGTGGCCGATTTTTATGATTTAAAGAAAGAACAAATCCTTCCTTTGGACAGGATGGCAGAAAAATCAGCTCAAAATATCATCGATGCGATTGAAGAATCAAAGAAAATTCCATTTGAAAAAGTGCTGTATGGAATCGGAATTCGTCATGTAGGCGAAACGGTTGCCAAAAAATTAGCAAAGCGATTTCATTCGATAGAAAATTTACAAAACGCCAGTTTAGAGGAATTGGAAAATGTGGAAGACATCGGTGGGAAAATTGCCATCAGTATTCAGGAATTTTTCACAAAAGAAAAAAATCAAATTCTGATCGAACGTTTGAAAAATTCAGGTGTTCAAATGGAAGTCGGCGAATCAGAAAAACCGCTTTCCAATCTTTTGGAAGGAAAAACCTTCCTTTTCACCGGAAGTTTAACGGAATTTACGCGTGAAGAAGCCCAAAAATTAGTCGAACAAAATGGCGGAAAAAACATTTCGGCTGTGAGTAAAAATCTGAATTACCTGATTGCAGGCGAAAAAGCCGGAAGCAAACTCAAAAAAGCAGAAGCCATCGGAACAGTTCAAATATTAACTGAAATGGAATTTTTGAAAATGGTTAATTCTTAACTTTCTTTTTTACGTCTTTCGTATGGTGATTTATCCATAGGATCGGCTCCGAAAGCACCAAAAAATAAAGATAATATTGCTACAAAAATCGCATACAGAACCATCGCTATGATAAATCCGTAAAATGGATTTTCATTGGTAAAATACCCGATGGTCACGGAAGCGAGAAATCCGACGATGTAATAAACAAATACTTTTTTCATTTCTAAACTTAATTTGCAAAGGTACGGCTTACTTTTTCGATTCCGTCGATGTTTTTCAATTGTTCCAAAATTTTCTCCAATTGGGATTTATTTTTAACTGAAACCGAAATTTTTCCGTCAAAAACGCCGTCTTCTTCTGAAATATTGATGCTTCGTATGTGGACGTGTAAGTTGGACGAAATAATTTTTGTGATATCATTGACCAACCCGATTCGATCCAAACCATGAATGTTAATGATCGCGCGATAAACTTGAGAAGAAGAATCAATCCATTTGGCGCGGATGATCCGATACGCCTGATTGGCCTGAAGCGAAACTGCGTTGGGACAATCTTTTTTATGTACGCGAATTCCTTTCGCAACCGTCACAAAACCAAATACCTTATCACCGGCAATCGGATTGCAGCAAGAAGCCAATTCATAATCCAGTTTTTCTTCATCCGGCCCGAAAACCAATGAATCATATTTTTGGGATGTTTCTTCCTCCGGTTGCGATACAGTTTTGGATTTCGGTCGGAACCGGTTGATAAAACCGGTTATTCCGGATTTTCCTTCTGCGAATTTTCGTAAACTTTTATTGTCAATTTCGCCTGTCGCTACTTTATAAAAAACGTCCTGAC
>CALLXZ010000263.1 GCA_937875605.1 uncultured Moheibacter sp. | reverse complement strand
CCCTAACGCAAATTTCAGAAGAACAACCCGCTATCCTTGAATTAAATGGTCCGGATGGACAATTGATGCAGCGAAAAGTGAATTCAAATCCTGTAAATGGTTTTTATACATTCGAAATGGAAACAGCTCCTGATGCAAAAACAGGAAATTGGTCGGCTAATGTAAAAATCGGTGGAATGACTTTTTACAAATCCATAAAAATCGAAACCATCAAACCAAACCGTTTGAAAATCAACACGATTTTCCCGGAAGACGTTTTGACTAAATCCTCTACCGGACAAGGTTTTAAAATCCAAGCCAATTGGCTAAGTGGTGCCAATGCGCAAAACCTCAAAGCAAACGTAACGGCCAATCTTTTTTCAGAAAATACCGAATTCAAAACTTTTCCGAAATTTACGTTTACCGATCCTTCGAGAAGCTTTCCGATGCAGGAAATGACGGTTTTTGACGGAGCATTAAATAGCAATGGAGAAGCCAATATTCCAACCAACATCAATCTGGACATCACACCTCCGGGAATGTTGAAAATGGGATTATTTACCAAAGTTTTTGAAACAGGAGGCGATTTCAGTACTTCGTATATTACGAAGGATTATTCTCCATATTCCACGTATGTTGGTCTTCAGATTCCAACGGACAATGAATTTTACGAAATGTTGGAAACCGGAAAAGAACATACCATAAACGTAGCTACGGTTGATTACAAAGGAACTCCCATTTCTAAAGCAGGAATTAAAGTATTCATTTACCGACTGAAAAACTCTTGGTGGTACAATTCCAATCAGAATGATTTGGCGTATTATGTAAACCGTCAATATGAATTTTTAACGGAAGAAAAATTAATTACAACGGAATTTGGAAAAGGAAGTTTCAAACTGAAAATTCCAAATGATGAATATGGAAATTATTTCATTCGGGTATTGGATCCGGAAAGTGGACACGCTGCCGGAAAAACCGTTTGGATTGATTGGCCAAATTGGCGAAGCCGTTCCGACGGAAATACGGAAAGTGCTGCCATTTTAAATTTCAAAGCCGATAAAACCACGTATAAAGTAGGTGAAACCGCTCAAATAACCATTCCATCTTCTGTCGAAGGTCAGGCATTGGTCAGTTTTGAAAACGGAGTCAAAGTAATTGAACGAAAATGGATTAAAACCGATAAAGACCAAACCAAATTTGATGTAAAAATTACCGAAGAAATGGCACCTAATTTTTATGTAAACATCAGTTTAATTCAACCTCATAATGCAACGGTAAACGATATGCCGATCCGTATGTATGGCGTGATTCCGCTTACGGTAGAAAATCCCGATCGGAAACTAAATCCGGTTCTGAAAGCTCCGGAATCCATTCGTCCAAATTCGGATTACACGGTTTCCGTTTCAGAAAAATCAGGAAAAAATATGACCTACACACTGGCTGTGGTGGACGAAGGTTTATTGGATATTACCAATTTTAAAACACCGGATATTTATAATTATTTTAACCAAAAACAAGCTTTGGGTGTAAATACTTGGGACATTTTCAATTATGTATTGGGAGCCTATGGCGGACGAATTGAAAGCGTATTTACCATCGGTGGTGACCAAGCTTTATCCAATTCGAATAAAGAAAAAATCAACCGTTTCAAACCGATTGTGACTTTCCTCGGTCCTTTTACGATTGGGAAAGGAGAAAGTAAATCGCACAAAATAAAAATGGAAAATTATATCGGTTCGGTAAAAGTGATGGTGGTAGCCGGAAATGAATCGAGTTTTGGAAGTGCTGAAAAAAATATTTTTGTCAAGCAACCTTTGATGACGTTGACGACTCTTCCGAGGGTTTTAAATCCAGGTGATGAAATTACGCTCCCTGTCAATGTTTTTGCGATGGAAAAGAACATCAAAAATGTTTCGGTTTCGGTTAAATCAAATTCCTTAATTCAAGTCGATGGGAATAGTTCGCAGAATTTAACTTTTGCCAAAACCGGTGATCAATTAGCAAATTTCAAATTGAAAATTCCCGAGAAGTTAGGAAAAGCTACCTTGAGTATTTCAGCGGTTTCGGGTGGTGAAAAAACGTCTGAAAATATAGAAATTGAAGTTCGAAGTCCAAATCCGCCCATGACTTTTACAACCAACCAAGAAGTGAGTGCAAACAAATCCTGGTCAAGTAATTATGAACCGTTTGGAATGGCGGGAACGACAGACACAAAATTGGTCTTATCCTCCGTTCC
>CALLXZ010000262.1 GCA_937875605.1 uncultured Moheibacter sp. | reverse complement strand
CAGAAAAAATTCTTCAAAGACATGAATTTAACTTTCTTGAATTCATTTTACAATCGTCCTGATTATGTAAAAGTTTTGGCGGACAGAATCAAAGAGCAATTGCCAGAACATTTCGATAAGTTGTTGTTTTCATTTCACGGAATTCCCGAAAGACATGATAAAAAAGCCGTTGAAAAAGGCAAAAAATTCCCTGAATTAAATATCAAAACTTACCGTGACCAATGTTATGAAACGACCGAATTAATTCGTCAGGAATTAGGATTGCCGGAAGATAAAATTTTCGTTTCGTTTCAGTCGAGGTTGGGAAAAGATCCCTGGATAAAACCTTATACGGATTTCATTTTGAGAGATTTTCCGGCTGAAGGTGTGAAAAATTTAGCAATCGTTGCGCCGGCTTTCGTTTCAGATTGTTTGGAAACGCTAGAAGAAATAGCGATGGAAAACAAAGAGATTTTTGAAGAAAGTGGTGGCGAACATTATACGTATTTGGAGTGTTTAAATGACACAGATCCTTGGGTGGACGTGATGGTGAAGTGGATCAATGGTTGGGAAAAATCAAATGCACAAGAATGAAAGTTTATAAATTAATTTTAGTTTTAATTGGAATAACCACAATTATTTCATGTGGAAATGAACCCAAAAGTCTTTCAGATTTACAATCGAATTTTTATGAAATCCAACACAACGGACTTCGTCTCGGTGATAGTTTAAATGTTTTTTTCTTCAAAAATCCGGATTTGGTTGATTCTGTGGAATTGACTTTAAATGGGAAATTGGTTAAAAACCATATTGTAATGGATTCTTCCAATACCCATTTAGGAATTAATAATTTGAAAATCAAAGTATATGCGGGTGGTTCTCCGATTTTAGGTGAAACGAATGTTCCGATTTTAAATTCATTTAAAGAAACGCCTGTGGAATTTGAAATTGTAAAAGAATATCCACATCCGGCTGAACTTTTCACGCAAGGATTTTTCTTTCATAATAATAAAATTTACGAAAGTGCCGGTCAATACAAAAAGTCTAAACTGGTGACCTATTCGCTAGGATTTACGAATTATTCGCAGGAAGTTAAACAAGATGCCAACCTTTTTTCAGAAGGAATTGCACTTCTCAACGGAAAAATATATCTACTTACCTACCGAGAGAAAAGAGCATTGGTTTACGATGTGCAAACGTTAAAATTGATAGAAGAAATACCGATGCCTTCTGAAATGAAAGAGGGTTGGGGATTAACTTCGGATGGGGAATTTCTCATTGCTTCTGATGGTACGCAGACCATTTATTTTTTGGACGAACGTTTAAATGTAAAACGAAAAATTCAAGTTGCAGGACACCAGTCGGTTTACACGTACATCAACGAAATGGAATTTATCAATGGGAAAATTTATGCAAATGTTTGGACAACGAATTTTGTGTTGGTAATCCACCCTGAAACGGGAGCTGTAGAGCGCTACTACGATTTAACTTCCCTTAATCAGTCCACTGGTTCAGATGATGTCTTAAATGGTATCGCATCTTATGGAAACAATATCCTCGTAACGGGAAAAACCTGGAATAAAATTTACGAATTATCAGAAAAGAAATAGGATTTAGCTTATAAAAAAAGCCTTATCAAAATTATTGAAAAGACTTTATATTTCTAAGATTTAAACTTAAATCATCCTCCAACCAAACCCTTCGCCTTCTCCAACGCTCTATCCAATCCACTCACATCCTTACCTCCTGCAGTTGCAAAGAAAGGTTGTCCGCCACCGCCGCCTTGGATTTCTTTTGCGAGATCACGAACGATTTGTCCCGCATTTAATCCTTTACTTTCTACCAATTCATCTGAGATTGAAACAGTAATTGAAGGATTTCCATTGGCATCAGAAGCCACAATCAACAATACATTTTCTAATTCTTTTCGCAGTGGAAATGCGATTTGTTTTATTGTGTTTGCATCTAAATTTGTTTTGACTGCTAGGAAATTAATTCCATTGATATTTTGGAAAGATTTCTTCCAGGTTTCCTTTTCCAGATTGGCTTGTTGAGCAGTAAATTTCTCTAACTGAGATTTCAAATCTTTGTTTTCATCCAATAATTTCTGAAGCGCATCAATCGGCTCAGACGGATTTTTCAACGTTTGGATGATTTGATTGTATTTCTCAAAAGTATCCTTCAATTCTTCAATTGCCGCAATTCCCGAAGTCGCTTCGATTCTACGAATTCCCGC
>CALLXZ010000261.1 GCA_937875605.1 uncultured Moheibacter sp. | reverse complement strand
ATAGGGAAAAGGCGTTTATGACGTACAAAAAATTCCCCCAAGATGTGAAGGTGGGCGAAAATATTTTGATTGATGACGGGAAATTAGTATTGCGCGTACTCAGTACCAATGAAATAGATGAAGTGAAAGCGGAAGTAGTTCAAGGCGGTCCTCTTTCCTCTAAAAAAGGAGTAAATCTTCCCAATACCAAAATATCTTTGCCGGCATTGACAGAAAAAGATATTGATGATGCACGATTTGCCATTTCCCAAGGAGTGGATTGGATTGCGCTTTCCTTTGTGAGAACGAAACAAGATGTATTGGATCTGCAGGAGATCATCAAAACACAATGTGATTATAAAATCCCGATTATTGCAAAGATTGAAAAACCGGAAGCGTTGGAAAACATAGACGAAATCATCGCAACGGTAGATGGATTGATGGTAGCACGTGGAGATTTAGGAGTGGAAATGCCTATGGAAGTGGTACCGCAATATCAGAAAATGTTGATTGCGAAAGCAAAACTTCGCCGTATTCCGGTGATTGTGGCTACGCAAATGATGGAAAGTATGATTAGCAGTCTCACACCAACCCGCGCAGAGGTAAACGATGTCGCAAATGCCGTTTTTGACGGAGCTGATGCCGTGATGTTGAGTGGTGAAACTTCGGTTGGGAAATATCCGGTTCAGGTCATCGAAACCATGACAAAAATTTTACAGAGAGTAGAGGATTCGGATATGATCAATGTTCCTACTTTAAGACCCAATAATAAAAATGAACGGTTTATCACTAAAATCGTGTGTTATAATGCAGCTGAAATGGTGAAATTGACCGGTGCAAAGGCTATTTCCACGCTTACTTACTCAGGTTATACTGCGTTTCAGATTTCTTCTTATCGTCCAATTTCCTACATTTTGGTTTATACACCCAATCGTCATATCGTCCGAAGATTGAATCTTTTGTGGGGTGTGAAAGCGATGTATTATAATCCGGCGGACAGAAGTACCGATGAAACCGTGATAGATGTAAACCGCTTGGCACTTAATTATGGATATGTGGAATTGGGAGATTATGTAATTAATCTAAATGCGATGCCGGTTTTTGAAAAAGGAATGACCAACACTGTTCGTTTAACTACAATTTAATTCAGAATTTATAGATATAAAAAACCTCTGTTTAACAGAGGTTTTTTATTTATGTAGGTTATATTATTTAACCAATACTTTCTTGCGAATTAAATGTTTTTCAGATTTAATTGTAATTACGTATGTTCCTTTTGCCAAACCTGAAAAATCCAAATCGGTTTGATTATCAATTCGTTTCAAAGATTGTTTTTTGACAAGTTTTCCATCTACGGAATAAACCGTTACTTCAGCCGGTTCATTGATCAACATGTTTAATTTAGCTTTTCCATTCGAAACCGGATTTGGATAAATTAAAGCCGTGTTATCATTTGCCCCAACTTCTTCCACAGATAAACTGCTTTCTGCAACCGGAGATCTCCAAACGCCTCTTCCGTACGTAGAAATCACTAGATGTCCTTCGACTGTGTTTATTTCTAAATCCGTAATTCGGGAGTGAGGTAAATTTGTATTAAATAAAATCCATTCATCCAACGTATCATCTGTGTACCAAACGGCGTTACGTGTGGCAACATAAATGGTATTGTTTAAAGAGTTTTTCTGATGAGCAATCATATATTTTGTCTGTGTGGTAGGCAAATTAAGTGTAATGTTTTCCCAAGTTGCACCGCTGTCAATTGATTTAAAAACTCGATTAGAAGAAGTTACATATAAAATATTTGGATTGTCCTGATTAAATTCCACGCTGGTAATTTGTCCCGCCCAGCCTCCTGTAGGGGCAGTGAGTATAGCAAAGTCAAGGGGATATTCAGTTTGATTCTGTGCAAGCCTTACACTATTTATGTTAGCTACTAAGACTCTTTTGTCATCAGTTGGGTCAACCCGAATGTGATCTAATTTAGGATTAAATGTAGTAGAAGAGGAAGAGAGAAATGATCCACTTGAATATCGGTATAATTTTGAATATCCAGCATATAATGTTCCGGAATTCCCAAATTCTAATGGTGTAACCCAGTTTCCAGATTCAGGTCCATTGCCTGCAAATTGACCATTTCCACCCGGATTGTTGGAATTATAACGGTACATATTTCCACCGAATTGAATAAATCCATAATAAAAATTGGACATGGTTGGGTTGATAGCTGCATCCATTCCATCTGCACCGTGATAGTTGATCCAGTTATCATTTGCAAAAGCATATCCGCCATTATCTTGTAATCCTCCTACTATTTTAGAAGAAGTTTCCGGAGCAACGTCGATTCTGTAAAACTGACCAATGTTTAATCCGTTTTTAGTTTTATCTGAAAAAGTTGCGCCGTTGTCATCCGAGATGTAAATGCCTCCGTCACTTCCTACGTAAACTTTATCATTGAAAAATTTGATATCGTGAATGTCGGCATGTGTGTAATTCACTGCGTCTGGTTGACTCCACTCGGCTCCTCTCACAAATGAAGTTCCTCCATTTGTAGATTTCCAAACGTTTAAAGTGCCGGTGAAAATCATTTCCGCATTGGTGTCTGAAGCAGCTAAAGCCAAGTCAAACCATGCTTGCTGACTTCCGTCATAAATATCGGTTGAATTATTTCTTACTTGAAACGTTGCTCCTGAATCCTCAGAACGCATAAGTTGTTTAAAAGTATCATTTGTATTGGAAACCAAAACATACAGATACTCAGGATTAGCAGCTGTTACATCAATTGCAGTTCTTCCTGAATTAGCTAAAATCTGAATGTTCGAAAAACTATCTCCCGCATCTGTTGATTTTAACAAATTAATGGTGTTGCCTACTTGTTGAACGATGTAAATAACGTCAGGATTATTTGGTTTTAAACGTATTTCTTTGACACGTCCTGTTTGAGTTTTCGTCCAGGAAGTTCCTCCATTTGTTGTTTTAAATAAACCTTCTGAGCTAACTACCCATAAGACATTAGAATTAGTCGGATGCATATAAATTTCTCCCATAACCGAAGTGCCGCCAACTATTGTTTCTCCAGTTGGATTCCACGTCACTCCTCCATCAATTGACTTATAAACCCCGATTCCATAACTGTCAGAAGCATCTTCGTCTCCAGTGGATATATATATTATGTTTGAATTATTATAATCTACAGCAATTCCGGAAACACCTAAAGAAGGTAAATATTCTGTTAAAGCATCCCAAGTTTCCCCATGATCAGGTGAAACCCATAATCCTCCATCGGGTGCCCCAATGTAAATTTTATTTGGATCATTTGGATCAATTAATGTAACGTTTACACGGCCTTGTCCTGCGCTCCATGAACCTTGATTGGTATGGGTAAAAGGCCCAAGTGGCATCCAGTTACTATTGTTAACCCCATTAAAACGACTGCTATTCTGTAAAGCTAAAAGTTCATTCCAGCTTGCCGCTAATTCTTGTGCGGTAGGAAGCGTGCCGTTTTCTTTCACTTCATACTTCCAAAGTTGTTGCCAGCGTTGCATTTGTTTAAATCCGCTTCCTCTCTTGTTTGGGTCTTTTCCTTCCCAAAAGGCATCATAAGCAGCAACCTGATCGGCGAATTTAATTGAATTTGCTTTTGCTTCGAGATGTGTGGGTGCATTCAATGAAAGTTCCTGACCGAATGCAAAACTCAGTGCAGAAACAGACAAAATACTGGTAAATAATTTCTTCATTGTGTTAGTTTTATTTTTTGCTAATGCGTAAAGATAATTTATTATTTTATAGTGATTAAATTAATATAGTAATTAGTGTTAAATTTTGATTAAATAGAATAAGTTTGTGCTCAAATTAACACAGCAATTTTTATGAAAAAAATCTACTTTTTAATTTTCATTCTTATAGCAAGTTTTGCAACTGCTCAAAATGATACAATTTCAGAAATAAAATTAGACGGAGTGGTAATTTCTCCTAATCGTTGGAGTACACCGCAATCCAATACTGTCCAGAAAGTAATTTCAATTTCACCAAAAGATATTCAATTACAGAATCCACAGACCGTTGCCGATTTATTGGGTGGAAATACGGAAGTTTTTATCCAAAAAAGTCAGTTAGGAGGTGGAAGTCCCATGATTCGTGGATTTTCTACTAACCGAGTTTTGATTTCTGTAGACGGAGTTCGTATGAACAATGCCATTTTCAGAAGCGGGAATCTCCAAAATGTAATCGCTTTGGATGCAAATGCTATCCAATCCACAGAAATCATGATGGGGCCTGGCTCTCTGATGTATGGAAGTGACGCTATCGGTGGTGTGATGAGTTTTTATACATTAACACCTCAGTTTTCTACAACCGATAAAACGCTTGTTGATGGTTCGTTGATGGCGCGTTATTCTTCTGCTAACAATGAGAAAACAACGCACGCTCATATCAATCTCGCCGGAAAGAAATTTTCATCTTTGACCAGTTTTACATTTTCAGATTTTGGAGATTTGAAAATGGGAATTCACGGACCGGATGAGTATTTGAGAAACCATTACGTAATTCGTGAAAACGGAGAAGACATCATGGTGGACAATGACGATCCGAGAAAACAAATTCAAACCGGATATGAACAATATAACGTGATGCAGAAGTTTCGTTTTGCGCCAAACGCTAATTGGGATTTGAACTATGGATTTCATTATTCGACAACTTCAGATGTTTCCCGTTATGACCGTTTGATCCGTTACAGAAACGAAAATTTACGTTCAGCCGAATGGTATTACGGACCACAAACCTGGATGATGAATAATTTATCAATTGAAAACAAATCTGACAAAGGTTTCTACAACAATGTGAAACTAAATCTCGCACATCAATTCTTTGAAGAAAGCCGTCACGACAGGAATTTTGGAAAAAATGACAGGACAGATCAAACTGAAAAAGTAAATGTTTATTCTGCGAATTTAGATTTCTTGAAATTCATCAATTCCAAAAGCACTTTGTATTATGGAATTGAAACTTTATTTAATAAAGTAAATTCCACCGGAGAGATTACCAATGTTGTAGATGGTACGAAAGAAGAATTTTCATCTCGTTATCCTGACGGAGCAACTTGGAACTCTTATGCAGCCTACGTTTCGTATGAACTTAAACCAATTGAAAAAATTACAATTCAAGGAGGTTTACGTTACAACCATATTTCTTCCAAATCTAAATTCAATTCTCAGTTTTACGATTTTCCATTCACAGAAGCAAAAATCGAGACAGGAGCTTTGACCGGAAATATCGGCGTGAATTATCATCCGACAAATAACACGACTTTACGTGCTGTTTTCTCAACCGGATTCCGTGCGCCGAACATCGATGATATTGGGAAAATTTTCGAATCAGAACCAGGCTCAGTCGTGATTCCAAATCCTGATTTAGAACATGAATATGCTTATAATGGGGAAATCGGAATTACCCAAAGATTCGGGAAATTTGCAAAAATTGATGTTTCTGCATTCTACACCGATTTGAAAAATGCTTTGGTGCGCAGAGATTTCACTTTGAACGGGCAAGATTCCATCATTTATGCAGGCGAAATGAGCCAGGTACAGGCAATTCAAAATGCCGCAAAAGCTTATGCATTTGGATTTGAAGCGAATTTGGAAGTTTATTTCACAAATCAATTGATGTTGAGATCTTCGGTAAATTACCAGAAAGGAGAAGAAGAATTGGACAATGGCGATGAAGCTCCATTGCGTCACGTTGCACCGCTTTTGGTGAGAGCCGGAATTCAATACCAAACCAAAAAATTCAGAACTGAATTGTTCATGAATTATAATGATGAAGTATCCAAT
>CALLXZ010000260.1 GCA_937875605.1 uncultured Moheibacter sp. | reverse complement strand
CGGTATTCAATTCCTCTCGGGATTTCAGATACCGCAAACGAACTATCCGACTTTTCAAAATCTGTAGTTTTTATAAATTCCAATAGTGGTTTTCTTTCGTTTTTGGAAACCAAAGCATAGTAAAGTTGATCGGGTAGGATGCTATCTTTTAATTTTTCATCGACCGAATTGTATTTCAAATAAACTGTGTCACTTTCGGTAAATTTTACTGAAAAATTAGAAAGAAAAACATTGTCAAAAGAAAGTTCATATTCCGGAAAATTCTCAGGTGAAGAGAAAAACAAAGATTCTTCCTTTTTGGAGCAACTAAGAACCAAAAATGAAAAAAAGAGCCAGATAAAATTCTTTTTTAGCATGGAGTTTTATAACATTGTTACGGTAAAAGTAATAAAGAAATGTGCATAGTCAGTATTTTTTCAGATAATCTGGGAAATTTTATCCTCACTCATAATCGGGATGAAACCATTCTGCGCCCTTCATCGGATGGAATTCAGACACATGAAATTTTTAGCAAAAGTTTTACAGGACCGATGGATTTGGTATCGGGTGGAACTTGGATTTATTATTCGGAAAATTATGCGGTTTGTATTTTAAACGGAGCGTATGAAAAACATTCACATCGCCCTCCATATAGGATGAGCAGAGGTTTGGTAATTTTACAATTGTTAAAATATAATTCGATGGATGGGTTTATAGATGAAGTGAATTTAGACGGGATCGAACCTTTCACAATGATTATGCTGAACCGAAACTCTGATGAAAAGAAAATCCTGGTTTGGGACGAAATTCAGAAATATAAAGAAGATGTTTCAGAGGAAAAAATAATTGTTCGTTCTTCCTCACCACTGTATTCGATTGAAGAAAAAAGTTCGCATAAACAAGCATTTGAAAATTTAGAAAAACTTGATTCGCAAACTATATTTCAATTACAAGATGAATTGAAGATGCTGGAAAACAACAAATTCCCAACGGTTCAGACCACTTCGATCACCCAAATCATTCAAAATCATCAGCAAATAGACCTGAAATTTTGTCCGATTGTAAAGTAGATTTGACCAGATTTGTCAGTTGAATTCTATTAAAAAACCGTTAATAACTATGGCACTATTTATGCGAATTACATAAAGAAGTAACTATATTTGTTAGTAAGAGATAAAAAATGAACGATAATTTTTCACAAAAAGTAAAAGATGTGATTGCCTACAGTAAAGAAGAAGCTTTGCGCTTGGGGCATGATCAGATAGGAACAGAGCATTTGTTGTTAGGGATTCTTCGGGATGGAGACAGCAAGGCGGTTTCTATATTGGAAAGTTTAAATGTGGATTTGAAGGAGGTTAGAGAGAAAATAGAATTATTGGCACCTCCAAAAGAAAGTTTCTCCAACCAGAATCAAAACCTTCAACTGACCAAACAAGCAGAACGAGCCCTGAAAACGACTTTTCTGGAAGCTAAACTCTTTAAAAATACGACTGTCAACACAGTTCACCTTTTATTGTGTATTCTTCGAAATGAAAACGATCCCGTTACCAAACTTCTGAAAAAAATGGAAGTGGATTATGCGATCGTTAAAAAGGAATTTAATTTTCAATTCATGGATGAAGAAATAGATGAAAGTCCAAAAGCAGAATCGAATTATGACGATGATGAAGACAGAGTAGGCGGAACGGGTGAATTTGAAAGACAGACTCCAAAAGGAAATCCGAAAACCAAGACACCGGTTTTGGATAATTTCGGACGGGATTTAACCCAAGTTGCCATTGAAGGGAAATTGGATCCGGTTGTGGGACGCGAAAAAGAAATTGAACGCGTTTCTCAAATTCTAAGTAGAAGAAAGAAAAATAATCCTTTGTTAATCGGTGAGCCCGGAGTTGGTAAATCAGCCATTGCCGAAGGTTTAGCGCTTCGAATTATTCAACGAAAAGTTTCAAGAGTTCTTTATAACAAACGTGTGGTCACTTTGGATTTAGCGAGTTTAGTAGCTGGAACGAAATACCGTGGACAGTTTGAGGAACGGATGAAAGCTATCATGAACGAATTGGAGAAAAATGACGACATCATTTTATTCATTGATGAATTACATACCATCGTCGGAGCAGGTGGAGCAACCGGTTCACTGGATGCTTCCAATATGTTTAAACCGGCGTTAGCGCGTGGGGAATTACAATGTATAGGTGCAACGACTTTGGACGAATACCGTCAATATATCGAAAAAGACGGCGCTTTGGTAAGACGTTTTCAAACTATCATGGTAGATCCGACTTCTCCGGAAGAAACCGTTCAGATCTTAAATCAAATTAAAGATAAATACGAAGCACATCACAACGTAAATTATACGGATGAGGCAATTGCTGCTTGTGTTAACCTTACAAGCCGATACATTACCGATCGTTATTTGCCGGACAAAGCTATTGATGCGATGGATGAAGCAGGTTCAAGAGTTCATATAAAGAATATAAAAGTTCCACAGGAAATCTTAGACTTGGAGAAAAAACTCGAAGAAGTTCGCGAAGAAAAAACGAAAGTTGTAAAAAGCCAGAAATACGAAGAAGCGGCTCGTTTACGCGATACGGAAAAACAAATCGAAGGACAATTGAAAAAAGCACAGGCTGACTGGATACAGGATTCAAAAGATAATCGAGAAACCGTAACGGAAGAAAATGTAGCGGAGGTCGTTTCCATGATGAGTGGAATTCCGGTACATCGTGTTGCTGAAAAAGAATTGAAGAAGTTGGCTCAAATGGGCGATCTGATGAAAGGAAAAGTAATCGGACAAGACGAAGCCGTTGGAAAAGTGGTAAAAGCCATCCAAAGAAACCGTGCCGGATTGAAAGACCCGGGAAGACCGATAGGCTCTTTTATTTTCTTAGGAACGACTGGAGTTGGTAAAACGCAATTGGCAAAAGTTTTGGCATCTGAGTTATTTGATTCGCCTGACGCTTTGATCCGAATTGACATGAGCGAATACATGGAAAAATTTGCGATTTCAAGATTAATCGGAGCGCCTCCGGGTTATGT
>CALLXZ010000259.1 GCA_937875605.1 uncultured Moheibacter sp. | reverse complement strand
TTAAATTGAAATATTTAACCCGTACAAATTTAATCTATACCGATTAGCGGACTATAAGCAATAAAAACAAAGAAATTTCTGTGTAACTATGAGGTTAAAACAAACCTAATCCAATTTCCTTTTACGGTCTCTTTTTTCAATATAATCCCAAACTGCGTCTTTTGTCGTCAGCCAATTCCTTCCTTCTTTAAAAGCATCAATTTTTCCCTGACGAGCCAGCAAACTCAAATACTCTTGCCCATAAGGAACTCTTTCTTCCTCAGCTATATCTGAAATAGGTTGGTAACGATCGTAGGTGTTATTTAGCGAACTCAAATAAATATCTACACTCCGCTCAACTGCCTGCAATATCAATAAAACTAATTTCGAATAATCACTTTTATTGGCTTGATTCAGAGCTTCATAATATTTTTTTCTGTCATTTTTCAGAATGATAGCAGGTGGAAAACCGGCTTTCATCAAAAGTAAATTAAAAACCAAACGAACCGTTCTTCCGTTTCCATCAAAGAACGGATGAATCCAAACAAACCGATGATGAAAAATAGCTGATTTCAAAATGATGTCTAATTCCGAACTGTTTACCCAATCAATCAGTTCTGTGACATAATCACTGACTTTCAAAGCATTTGGCGGGACAAAATTGGCACCTGAAATCCTAACTCCCGAAGTGCGGAAGCGTCCTGCGAAATCTTTTTCAATTTTTTGCAAAACCAATTCATGAACTTTCAAAATGTCCTTTTCTGTCAAAATATAATTATCAGAAACCAAACTTTCTATATACTCAATTGCATCTTGATGGTTGATAGCTTCGAAATGCTCACGCAATGATTTTCCCTTGATTGTAAATCCTTCTTCTATCACCATTTTGGTTTCCTGAAGCGTGAGTGTGTTACCCTCTATACTGTTGGAATTATAGGTCCATTCGAGAGTTAGACTTTCCTTGATGCTTTTTAATGCATAAGTTGGAAATGGGCGCAACTTATCCAATTCAGATTTTTTTTCCTGAATTCGCTCCAAAGTTTTATCTAAACCTTCATAGTTATATGGATAATCCCACCAGTTCATTTTTAAATATTTCCACAAATTTACTAAATATCGTTTTGATTAAAAAATAAATTTATCCGATATTAAGAATTTTTAACAAAAAAAAAGCAGAAATTCATCCGCTTCGTATTTTTAGTTAGAATTTAGCCCTATTAATGTTAATTCACTAATCTAACTTAACCTGAGTTCGATTTATAATTATCTGATTATTAATACCTTAACCACATAGTTAAATTCTGTGAAAAGAATTTTACATAGTTTTAATAGTTCGCTGTCGGCGATATAGCTTTTTGAAGCTACGCTTCAAACCTCTGTTTGGCTATAATATACTTAATTTAAAGGTATTAACTATATTTCTATGTGGTTTATATTTCGGTTTTAAATCGAACTCAAGTTAACTTATTATTTTTTGACTAAACTAATTTCCAATTCATCTAACTGAGCTTGGTCGATGGGAGCCGGAGCATCGATCATCACATCTCGTCCTGAATTAT
>CALLXZ010000258.1 GCA_937875605.1 uncultured Moheibacter sp. | reverse complement strand
TTATGTATTCCGCTTTGATTTCGGCTATGTCTTTACGATTTTCTTCGCTTAGGATAATTTCTTTGATATTGGCACGTTTAGCAGCTAAGATTTTTTCTTTGATTCCGCCTACGCCCAACACTTTTCCGCGAAGCGTAATTTCTCCGGTCATCGCTAAATTTGCTTTTACTTTTCGTTGAGTAAAGGAAGAAACGATGGAAGTCAACATCGTAATTCCGGCAGAAGGACCGTCTTTCGGCGTAGCTCCTTCCGGAACGTGTATATGCAAATTATAATTGTCAAAAATTTCTTCTTTTAAATCCAATTCCTTTGCGTGTGCTTTGATGTATTCAAGTGCAATTCTGGCTGATTCTTTCATCACATTTCCCAAATTTCCTGTGATGGTCAGATTTCCTTTTCCTTTGGATAAAATGGATTCGATAAATAAAATATCACCTCCAACTCTCGTCCAAGCCAATCCCGTTACCACACCCGGAACTTCATTGTTTTCGTATTTGTCGCTGATGCGTCCCGGACCTAAAATTTCACGAATGATGTCCGGATTTAATTTGGGGTTGAATTCTTCTTCCATTGCTACTTTTTTAGCAATGTTTCGTACCAATTTGGCGATTTGCTGTTCCAGATTTCGTACGCCGGATTCTCTAGTATATGTTTCAACTAAAAATTCCAAATCTTTTTTTGTGATGGAAACCTGATTTTTATTGAGTCCGTGTTCCTTTAATTGTTTGCTTAATAAGAATTTATAGGCAATTTCTACTTTTTCTTCGATCGTGTAACCAGCTATGTTTATCATTTCCATTCGGTCACGAAGGGGTGCCGGAATATCCGAAATATTGTTAGCTGTTGCAATGAAGAATACTTTGGATAAGTCAAATCCTTGTTCCAGATAGTTGTCATAAAAGGCATTATTTTGTTCGGGATCCAAAACTTCCAACATTGCAGAAGATGGATCTCCATGCGAACTGCTTCCCATTTTATCAATTTCGTCCAAGATGAAAACAGGATTAGAACTTCCCGCTTTTTTGATGGATTGAAGGATACGCCCAGGCATCGCTCCTATGTAGGTTTTACGGTGTCCGCGGATTTCCGATTCGTCATGTAATCCTCCCAATGACATACGGATGTATTTTCGACCCAATGATTCTGCAACGGATTTTCCAAGCGAAGTTTTCCCAACGCCCGGAGGTCCGTAAAGACAAATAATGGGAGATTTCATATCGCCTTTCAGTTTGAGAACGGCTAAGTATTCAATGATTCTGTCTTTGATATCCTCCAATCCGAAATGATCACGATCCAAAATTTTCTGCGCTTTCTTTAAATCGAAATCGTCTTTTGTAAATTCGTTCCATGGAAGATCCAGCATAAATTCCAAGTAATTTCGTTGGATGCTGTGTTCCGGCATTTGCGGATTCAGACGCATCATACGTGTAATTTCT
>CALLXZ010000257.1 GCA_937875605.1 uncultured Moheibacter sp. | reverse complement strand
AAATGTTCCAATCCTAATTTTCACGGCCACAACTATGAATTAATTGTGAGCATCACCGGACAAATTAATCCTGAAACAGGCTTTGTGATGAATTTGGATGAATTAAAAGAAATCATTCAGGAGCAAGTAGATGACTATATGGATCATAAAAATCTGAATCTGGAAATTCCGGAATTTCAAAATCTGAATCCTACAGTTGAAAATATTTCGGTAGTAATTTGGAACAGGATTCGAGCAAAACTGGATTCTAAATTAGCTTTGAAAATCACGCTTTTCGAAACTCCGAGAAATTTTGTGGAGTATGCGGGCGAAAAATAAATGAACCTTGTCAGGATTTAAAACCATGACAAGGTTTTTTCTTTAATTCTTTTTTGTTTCGCTTTTGATGCGTTCGTAATTGTCTTTGTAGTTTTGTATGGCTTTTGTGACGATTTCTTTAGCAACTTCTGCATTTTGAAATTCCTCCACCACAACTACCTTATTTTCCAATTTTTTATAATCTTCAAAGAAATTCTGCAATTCCACAGTAAGGTGTGGCGGTAATTCTGAAACTTCATTTATATGGTTGACACTCATGTCATTACTCGCTACGGCGATGATTTTATCATCACCTTCTCCATTGTCAATCATCCGAAGTACGCCAATTACTTTTGCTTCTATGATACAAAGCGGATCTACGGCGATTTGGCAAATGACGATGATGTCCAAAGGGTCGTTATCATCTCCCAAGGTTTGTGGGATGAATCCGTAATTATGCGGATACGAGACTGATGAAAACAGCACTCTGTCCAGGCGTAAAAGTCCGGAAGCTTTGTCCAATTCATATTTTGCTTTACTTCCTTGCGGAATTTCTACGATCGCTTCTACGGTATCAGGTTGTTTGTTCCCCACTGAAACGTGGTGCCAAGGGTTAAATTTCATATTTTACTATTTCTATATTTTACAATTTCATTAAGTTAAATCCTCCCCAGACTGCCAGAATTCCTAAAAGAAAACTTCCCACAGAATAAAGAAAAAAACCGGTGTAATTTGAATTTTGGAGCATCGACAAATTCTCATAAGCAAATGAGGAAAAGGTGGTGAATCCGCCACAAAACCCGATCGTCAGAAAAATCCGCCATTCCTCCGTCATTCTTTCCCATTTTTCCGACCAACCAAAGAAAATTCCTATGAGCAGACAGCCCAAAATATTTACAGCAAAAGTGCCATAAGGAAAATTCAGAGGTAGTATTTTGGAGAAACCGATGCTCATTCCGTAACGTGCAACGCTTCCGAGAAAGCCACCTAATCCGACTATTAAAAATATCCTACCCATATTCATTAATTTTCAGGTTAATAAAGAGTAGGAGTCATCAGCCAAAGGCGGTTTGTGAAAAGGAAGACCCCATTTCCCGGTGCAAAGATAATTCAAACTTGATTTATAAACGTCCGATTCG
>CALLXZ010000256.1 GCA_937875605.1 uncultured Moheibacter sp. | reverse complement strand
AAACATCTGTAGGTAAAACTTCATCACCCGTTAAGCCTAAAAGCATCAAACCCAAACCATCATTTCCTTCCGGAAGACCACCATTGTATTGCGGACGGGAAAGGTTTTTGTCGTCGTATTTTGCTTTTAATTTCTGTTCAACTTTGTCTTCTAATTTATTTTCTTTAATGTATAATTCGCATTGTTGATCAATCGCGGCATTCATAAAGAAACCTAACAACATCGGCGCAGGACCGTTTATAGTCATGCTCACTGAAGTCGAAGGCGCGCATAAATCAAATCCGGAATATAATTTTTTCGCATCATCCAAAGTTGCAATCGAAACTCCGGCATTCCCGATTTTACCATAAATATCCGGACGAACTGCAGGATCTTGACCGTACAAAGTCACACTATCAAAAGCTGTGGACAAACGCGCCGCAGGCATTCCCAAACTTACATAGTGGAAACGTCGGTTTGTTCGTTCCGGTCCACCTTCTCCGGCAAACATACGCGTTGGATCTTCACCAGTTCTTTTAAACGGATAAATTCCGGCGGTGTAAGGAAATTCCCCTGGAACATTTTCCTGTAAACTCCATTTCAAAATATCGCCCCAAGCTTCATATCTTGGTAAACTTACTTTTGGGATTTGGGTGTGAGAAAGTGATTCTGTATGCGTTTGGATTTTGATTTCTTTGTCACGGACTTTGAAAGAATAAATTTCGTCTGAATATTTCTTTTTCTTTTCGTCCCAAGTTTGAATTAACTTTTTATTTTCAGGCGTTAATCTTTCTAATTTTTTATTTTTAATTTCCTCTAAATCAAATGATTTATTTTCTTCATTTAAAATTTTAGTTGAAATGTCTAAGGCATAAATTTCTTGAGCTAATTTGCTTTGTTCATCCGCCCATTTATCATAAGCGACGTTGTTTTCTGCGATTTCAGAAAGGTAACGAACACATTTTGGAGGAATCACGGCTGTGATTTGTTCTTTTGCTACTTTGTCGAACTGAAGATTTGATTCAAATTTCCCTTGAGTAAATTCGTTTAATTTCTCCATCAAAGCTTTGTACAATTGATTCGTTCCCGCATCATTGAACTGTGAAGCGCGTGTCGGATAAACCGGCATTTGATCTGGCATTTCGTTGAAACGTTCGTGGTTGCGTTGAAATTGTTTTTTCACGTCACGTAAAGCATCTTCTGCTCCTTTTTTGTCAAATTTATTGATGGCAACAATTTGAGCAAAATCCAACATATCAATTTTCTCTAACTGTGTTGCAGCACCGTATTCGGGAGTCATCACATACAAAG
>CALLXZ010000255.1 GCA_937875605.1 uncultured Moheibacter sp. | reverse complement strand
AAGAATTGACTTCCGATATTCCAAACGTTTCTGAAGAAGCAACAAAAGACCTGGATGAAAACGGATTGATCCGTATCGGAGCTGAAATCAAAGAAGGAGATATTCTGATTGGTAAAATTACTCCGAAAGGAGAAACAGATCCTTCTCCGGAAGAAAAACTATTGCGTGCGATCTTTGGTGACAAAGCTGGTGACGTAAAAGATGCATCGTTGAAAGCAGGGCCTTCATTAAGAGGTGTTGTAATTGATAAAAAATTGTTCTCAAGAGCCGTTAAAGATCGTAAAGCGAAAGCACAGGATAAACCATTATTGGAAAGCCTGGATTCAGAATACGAAAAGGATTACGCAGTATTGAAAAAGCAATTGGTTGACAAATTATTGAAAATCATCGGTGAAGAAAAATCCGCAGGTGTATTCAATAACTTCCGTGAAGAGATCATCAAAAAGAGCTCTAAATTCACAGAAAAGAACCTGTACGCTATTGATTATACAATCATCAATCCGACAAACTGGACAGCAGATGCACGTTTGAATACATTGATCGGTCGTGTGTTACACAACTTTACCATCAAGTCAAACGACATTCTTGGAGCATACAAACGCAAGAAATTCCATATTTCCGTAGGAGATGAGCTGCCAGCAGGTATCATTAAAATGGCAAAAGTATACGTTGCGAAAAAACGTAAACTGAAAGTCGGTGATAAAATGGCAGGACGTCACGGTAACAAAGGTATCGTTGCCAACATCGTTCGTCAGGAAGACATGCCGTTCCTGGAAGACGGAACTCCGGTTGATATCGTATTGAACCCGTTAGGGGTACCTTCCCGTATGAACCTTGGACAGATTTACGAAACTGTACTTGGATGGGCAGGAGAAAAACTGGGCGTTAAATTCGCTACTCCGATCTTTGACGGAGCACATCCTTCAGAAATTGATGATTACTGTGAAAAAGCAGGTATCCCGAAATCAGGTAAAACATACTTGTACGACGGAGGAACAGGAGATCGTTTCCACCAACCTGCAACTGTAGGAATCATTTACATGTTGAAATTATCACACATGGTAGATGATAAAATGCACGCACGTTCAATCGGACCATACTCGTTGATCACGCAGCAACCTCTTGGAGGTAAAGCACAATTCGGAGGTCAGCGTTTTGGAGAGATGGAGGTTTGGGCATTGGAAGCATTCGGTGCTGCAAACATCCTGCAGGAAATATTGACAGTGAAATCTGATGACGTGATGGGTCGTGCGAAAGCGTACGAAGCAATCGTTAAAGGAGACAACATTCCTGAACCGGGAATCCCTGAATCATTCAACGTATTGTTGCATGAATTGAGAGGATTGTGTCTGAACGTATCATTGGATTAATTTTGAACTAAGAAACAAGCATTATCATGGCTTTTAGAAAAGAAACACCAAAAAAACAAAGTAGCTTCAACAAAATAACAATCTCTCTGGCTTCGCCGGAGGTGATTTTGGAGCAGTCTAGCGGGGAGGTTTTAAAGCCGGAAACGATTAACTATCGTACATATAAGCCGGAACGTGATGGTCTTTTCTGTGAACGAATCTTCGGTCCTGTAAAAGATTACGAA
>CALLXZ010000254.1 GCA_937875605.1 uncultured Moheibacter sp. | reverse complement strand
TTTTAAATTTTTAAATTGATAAGAGGAGAATTCTGGAAAGTTTTCTCCTTTTTTATTCTTTCAAACACATACAATTCAATTGGAAAAGAAGAAAATCATATCTCAATACTTATTCATAACTTTGAAATTCTAAAATAAATACTAAATGGAGCATTTAGCGGAAATATCAATATTGGTCATGCTGGCAATCGTTTTTATACAATCCGGAATTGATAAAGTAGTCGATTGGAAGGGGAATCTCGGATGGTTGCAAGGTCATTTTGCAAATTCTCCGATTAAAAACATGGTTTCTTTTTCTTTGTTTACCATTACCATTCTTGAAATTTTATCCGGACTTTCCGCTATTGTCGGTGTGGTTTCATTGGCGACCTGTGGAGGTGATTTTTTTGCTTTATGCAGCGCAATTCTTTCCATCATCACTTTTACATTCTTGTTTTTGGGACAGCGTTTGGCAAAAGATTATCCGGGCGCGCAGGGAATTGTCGTGTATATGATTCCGACTTTCTTTTTGCTTTATATTTTATTAAATTAAATTTTGGTAACGAACTTCGCACAACGAATCTCGTATTTCGTATTTTTACGCCATGATTTCCAGACAGACCATCGACACTATTTTTTCTTCTGCCCGAGTGGAAGAAGTCATTGGTGATTTTGTGAGTTTAAAAAGAGCCGGTGGCAATTTAAAAGGTTTATCTCCTTTTGCTGACGAGAAAACACCTTCATTTATGGTGTCGCCTGCCAAACAAATCTGGAAAGATTTTTCAACCGGAAAAGGCGGAAATGTAGTCACATTTCTGATGGAACATGAACAATTTACCTATCCCGAAGCCCTTCGTTGGTTGGCAAAAAAATACAACATCGAAATTGAAGAAGACCGCGAACAAACCGATGAACAAAAGGAAGAACTGAAACAACGGGAAAGTTTATACATCATTTCGGAATTTGCCAAAAAATATTTCATTGAACAATTAAACGAAACTGAAGAAGGTCAGAATATAGGACTGAGTTATTTCAAAGAAAGAGGTTTTACGAAACAAATCATCGATAAATTTGAATTGGGTTATTCACCTGCGAAACGAAATGCTTTTACCGAAACGGCAGAGAAAAAAGGATACGGAAAATCCATTTTGGAAGCATCCGGTTTGTCGATTTATAAGGAAAACGAATTTGGAATAGACCGATTCCGGGAAAGAGTGATGTTTCCGATTCACAGCTTTTCCGGACGAATTTTAGGATTTGGCGGACGGATTTTACGAAATGATGTCAAAGCGGCTAAATACCTGAATTCACCCGAATCGGAAATTTACCATAAAAGTAAAATTCTCTATGGTATTTTTCAATCCAAACAAGCCATTCTTAAACAAAACGAATGTTTGTTGGTAGAAGGTTATACAGACGTTATTTCACTTCATCAATCCGGAATTGAAAATGTCGTTTCCAGTTCAGGAACGGCTTTGACACCGGATCAAATTCGATTAATCAAACGATTGACTCCCAACGTTACCATTCTTTATGACGGGGATGCTGCCGGAATCAAAGCTTCGTTTAGAGGAATTGATTTGATTTTGGAACAGGAACTGAATGTGAAAGTTCTTTTATTTCCGGAAGGTGAAGATCCGGATTCATTTGCGCAGAAACATTCGTTGGAAGAAATTCAAAAATACATTGAAGAGAACGCCAGCGATTTCATTCAGTTCAAAGCCAAAGTTTTATTGGAAGACGCAAAGGACAGTCCGGTTAAAAAAGCCGAATTGATCCGCGATATCATTCACAGTATTTCGTTGATTCCCAATGTTATTCAGCGTGAATTATACATTCAGGAAACTTCCAAACTGATGGATGTTCGTGAAGAAGTTCTGTTCAAAGAACTCGGACAAAATTTACAGCGAAAACAAAAGGAAGCAAAAGAGAAACGTGAATCTCAACCGCCGCCGGCAATGGAATTGGTTAAGGAAAACATGGTTACAATCAATCCGAGAGCCATTGTAGAAGAAGAGATCATCCGTCTGATTATGCAATTTGGTGATTTGGTGGTAGAGTTAAAAGATGATTCGGGAGAAACCTATGAAACCACGGTTATCGAAGAAATCCTTCATCAGTTCCAAGAAAATGATTTGAAATTGACCAATGAAACCTACCAGTCGATTTTGGAAGATGTGAAATTAGGTTTTGAAGAGGAAGAATTGCGGACGGGCGATTTTTTTGTCAAATTATTTGAAGGAGGAGGAAAGACAGAAATCGCTTCAGAAGCCTTGATGGAAAAATATTCCATCAGTGAGAACTGGAAAAATAAATTAAACATCCATATAAAACCAAAAGAAGAAAATATCTCCAAAGACATTACCGATACGATTTTGCGTTACAAAACGTTTTTTCTGGAAGACGTCATAAAGGAATATTCAGAAATCCTGAAAGGAGAAGATATTTCTGGTGAAGTACGCAACGAACAGTTGGAGAAAATTATGATTCTCAGTGATATGCGTGCGAAAATATTTCGTGCGTTGAATCGCGTAATTTAGTTTTTGAGTTGTGCGTTGGAGAGTTTCGAGTTGGAGAGGAATTCCATCTGCGAAAATCTGCGCAATCAGCGGGATGAATATTTATAAATCAATCCACCAAATGACAACGAACCGTTTCCTCCACAATCAAAGCAGATGGAAAAGCACGTCGGGCTTTGGTCAAAGTGGACTGCGCATCTTCTCTGGAAGAGAAATATCCCAATTTCACTTTATAATCAGGCGAAACATATTCCCAATTGGAAAATTCATCGGGAAATAGGGTTTTGAGTTCTTTTAATTTCGCTTCGGATTCCTGACGGTTTTTACTGTAGAAAACCTGAATACGTGCACCGTGACAAAATTCTTTTACAAGAGGTGGTGGCGGTGGAGCATTGCAAAATGCAACTTCTTTCTCCTTTATTAAGTTTTGAATAGATTCATCCATTTCGATTGTTAAATTCTCGGACTCGGTAGTAACGACATTGGTTTGAGCGAATGCAATTCCTGAAAAAAGAAATATGAATACAACGGATTTTAAACGCATGATTTTGATTTATTCCAATTATTTAGAATAAACGGAAAAAATAATGCCGAAGTATTTTTTAAGAAAAATTTAGAGAAGCGAAACTCGAAATTCGTAAATTAAATTGCTTTTCTACACCATACACGCCACTGAACGGTAAAAGCGGCCGGATAAGTTCGTTGGATTTTTCGTAAATCGGAACCGGCAGACTGACGCGTAAAATAATCCCCAACCAAAACACGATAATCAGGACTTGCATAAATCAATTCTGGTGTAAGTCCCGGATGTTGTTTTGCAAAATCATTTTTCACTTTATCAGCAGCAGCTCGGTCTTTTGTGTAGAAAATCTGAATTTTATAACCCATGATCTTTTGTTGAGTCGCACATTTATCAGCGGGCGTCAGTTTTTTCGGCGGAACATATACGTTTTTTTTACAAACCTTCTGTTCTTTGCTTTTTACAAGGTTTTCCAAACGTTTGTCTATATCAATTGAAATTTTACCACCGCTTATAGAATCATTAAAAACCCATAAAGACGATAATTCAGCATTCGATTGAGAAAAAGAATGAATGCTCACAAACAAAAAAACAAAAGCGAAGTATTTATACATAATTCCGATTTTCAGAAAGATGCTACAAATATATTAGAAGATTATAAATTAAGTGCGAACTTGCATTCAAAAGATTATTTGTATGAATAGAATTTTTCAGGAGGTAAGTTATAGATTGATTTAGTGGGAGTTTGATAATATATTTATTTAGAAACGTTTTAAATTAAATAAAATGACAAACTTCATCATCAAAACCTTATGATTTTATTAAGGTTTGAAGCTATTTTTGTCGGGTTAAAAAGCAACTTTTAACATTTGTAACCGAACTCAATGTTTAGTAAATGAAGGCACGACCACTTTACAAATTGCAATTTTTGAATTTGGCAGTATTTTTAGCCATTTTCTCTTTTTCTTACTCGCAAGATGAAATTTCCGGTGATGGCGCAAAAGGGTATGAATTATTTCAGGCCAATTGTACGGCATGCCACCAGGTTGACGGGACTTTAATTGGTCCTGAAATACGCGGAGTAGTTGACCGAGTGAAAGAAGAAGGCGGTGTAGGCAGAGAATGGCTGCACGCCTGGATTAAAGATAACAAGGCACTTCGCGCTTCGGGCGATGCTTATGCCAATAAGATTTTTGAACAATACAATCGTCAGGAAATGTTGTCATTTCCATCCTTAAGCGATCAGGATATTGATGATATTTTGACTTTCTCTATGAATCCTGAGGCTGGACAAACAGCTTTTGAAGAAGCTAAAAAGAAAGCAGCAGATGAGGCGGCAGCGGCAAAAGCAGCTAAATCCAGTGGGGGTGGTGGAGTTTCAAGCGGTCTTGTAATTGTAGGATTCTTCATTCTTTCTGTTTTATTAATTTGGATATTAGTACGTTTAAACGCATTGGTGAATCTAACCCGTGTAGAAGAATTAACTCCAGATCAGGAAGCGGCAGCATTTGATTTTGCGGCGATGATTAACAAATACGATAAAGTATTTAAGCTTTCTCTTATTGCTTTATTGTTATTGACATTGTTTGGGTTGTGGAAATTTATGTTAGGAATCGGGGTTGATAAAGGTTACGAACCGGAACAGCCTATTTATTTTTCCCACCAGATTCACGCCGGAGTTCAGGGGATCGATTGTCAGTACTGTCACTCCAGTGCGAAATACGGAAAAGTTTCCGGAATTCCTTCGCCGAACTTGTGTATGAACTGTCACAAATCCATTAAAGAATACAAAGGAGATTACTATGAAGAACATTTGGTGGAAAGCGGAAAATTTGCGAGTGCAGATGATGTGAAAGCATTCTATACAGGTGAAATTCAAAAAATGTATAAATCCATTGGTTGGGATCCTGCAGCCAATAAATTCACAGGTGAACAAAAACCAATCGAATGGGTGAGAATTCACAATATGCCGGATTTCGTTTATTTCAGTCATGCCCAGCACGTGGTAGCAGGAGAGAAAGCAATTTTGAAAGCAATTGCAGATGGAACGATTCCAAATGCAAAAGAATTGAACTTACCGGATAATAGCCAAGTTTGTTTTGCTTGTCACGGAGATGTGACAAAAATGGACGAATTGAAGATGGCAAATCAATTTACCATGGGATGGTGTATCGAATGTCACCGTACAACCGAAGTGGATATGACCAACGAATACAACAGTCAATACTATGCTGAGCTTCACGAAAAACTGAAGAAAGAATATGGTGATGGTGCTAAAATCACAGTAGATGCAATCGGAGGTTTGGAATGTGGAAAATGTCATTATTAAAAATTAATTAAGAGGTATAAATGGCTTCTAAGAAAACATATTGGAGAAGTATCGAAGAGTTAAATAATCCAAATTTAACAGAACAATTAGCGTCCAATGAATTTGCTGAAGATGTTCCGGTAGAGGATTTCCTTGGGAACAAACAGGCAATGGAAGGAACGCAGACTTCGCGACGAGACTTTTTAAAATTATTAGGATTCAGTACAGCGGCGGTTACGTTGGCGGCTTGTGAAGCACCGGTGATCAAATCCATCCCGTATGTGGTAAAACCCGACGCAGTTACGCCGGGTGTACCTACTTGGTATGCGTCCACTATTTTCGATGGATATGATTACGCCAATGTTTTGGTGAAAACCAGAGAAGGGCGTCCTATCCGAATCAATACCAATAAATCAGCAAAATATTTTGCGACAACCAATGCACGCATTCAGGCATCCGTTCTTTCTTTGTACGATTCTGACAAGGTAAGAGGACCTCAAGTGAAAAGTGGTAATAGCTTCAAACCAACTTCTTGGACAAAATTGGACGAAGAAGTATTGGCAAAATTAAAAGCAGTTGGTGGGAAAAAACTGGTGATTTTAACATCATCTCTTCCAAGTCCTACGACTAAAAAATTAATTGGAGATTTTAAAACCAAATACCCAACAGTAGAACATGTCGTTTATGATGCTGTAAATTATTCGCCCGCTTTAGATGCAGCTGAGGAAATATACGGTCAGCGTGTTTTACCTTTTTATAATTTAGAAGGAACCGAATTATTGGTTTCTTTTAATGCTGATTTCTTAGGAGATTATAACGGAGGAGGAGCAGAGCACGGCTATGCAAAAGCGCGTAAACCGGGTGCAAACATGCTTCGTCACATTCAAGTAGAAAGTAATCTTTCCATGACGGGAGCTAATGCAGATACGCGTCATCCGATGAAACAAACCGATGTTTTAAAAACCTTGGCTGAAGTTTACAAAGGATTGACCGGTTCTACTTCTGATAAAGTAGCTTCTGAAATCGTAAAAGAAAT
>CALLXZ010000253.1 GCA_937875605.1 uncultured Moheibacter sp. | reverse complement strand
GCGCATCTGATTACGGCTCAGAAGGTTACAGGTTTGAATCCTGTCGAGGTCACTTGTAGAAACCGTATTCAATTGATTAGTAATTGACTGCGGTTTTTTGTTTTTCCCCTTTCCCCGTATTTTCCCCGAAATCATTATTTTACTCAAAATTTAGGACATAATTTTTAATTAAAAATGACTTACGGATTTCCGTAATGTGAATTTAATCAATGTGAATATCTTTCGCAAAATTTTAAAACATGAAGAGAATATTTACATTGTTAATCTTAATAAGCTTTATGGCTTCTGGATTATCGCAAGAAACAAAAGAAAAAGAATCTACAAAAGTAGGATCCTTTAGTTCCAAATCGGGTACATTAATTGAGCGTCAATTCTTAGATGTAGGCAAGGTCAAAGGGTTGGAAGTGAAAGTAATAAAATTGAAAGATTTAATATCGAACGCTTCTTTGAGTGCCCTAAGATTTGAGTATTCTACGTCCTATTCCGGCGGAACTAAAATAAATCAATTAGATGGTGATGAAGTTGAAGGGCTTGTAAAATCAATGCAGAAATTGGTTAATGATGTTTTCATCTCTTCAGTAGATGTTTATACAGAAATAACATTTCAAAGCAAATCCGGATTTGAAGCCGGAGCTTATTTTGATACATCGAAAAAGGTTTGGAAACCGTACTTAAAAATTGAAAAGTATGATTCAAAGTCAAATGTATTCTTAGAGCTGGAAGACTTTTCTAAATTACTTGAATTGATTAAGCAGGCGCAAACAATCTTATAGATTTAGTATTTCTTTATATTTGTACAGAGTTTACATTAATTTGAAAACTTTATTTAATACCACTAAGGATGTATGAAACCCATACATCCTTTTTTATGGACGCTAAAAACTCGGTAGCGCGTGCGCATAAGGGCTAAAGAAACTCCGCGAATTTGTCTAAAAAGTGAACAATACGCGCGCGTGTGAGAGACTAGTGTTTAATCTTCTATTTTGTCCATTTACTAAATACCGTGTAATATTCCCTATGCTTTTTTCTGAGCATCTATGTAAATAGTGTATATTTTTTCTTGTGTAGATCATTTTATCTCAGTGTATAATTTCTTTGCTTCAGTAATGAATTCTGAGGTTGTTATTTCACCTTTTTCCCATACGTCAATTTTTAGTTTAAAATACTGGTCTTCAATTTCATTAATTTTATCATATTTGTTTTTATTCATTATCTGTCGCCAACTTAATCCTAACATTTTTAGTTCAATACAATAATCCATCGACACTAAATCCACCTCTATGATATTATCCAAGGAGTTTTTAAATGTTTGCAATTCAAGTAACGTGTTAAAAAACATCAAAGTATCTTCCTGTTTTGGGATTAAATCAGTCTGTAAAAAATATATTGATTGATAGAGTGGTAATAAATCAAGTTCATTAGATTTATTTATGCTTTTAAGAGATTTGATTAATATTGATATGTTCATTAAATGATTTATGTTATTAATAGAAATAACATTCATTTCAATATCATCTTCTTTTCGAACAAAGTCATTTTCTACAACTATTGTTGAGGTTCCAAATTTTTTAAAGAATGAGCCACTATCAATTATTCCGAGTGAAATTCCCTTCTTCCAATTTCTTGCGTTTTTGTAATTATAAACCATCCTACTTATTTTTGATTTTGTACAATTTTTTCATTATGATATCTAACAGCTACTTCAACCATTACCACCTCTACAATTTTCTGAACCTCAGTTAAATTATAAATTACATCGCTCTTTGTTTTATCTGAATATCCTAAACAGTCCTGAAAAAAATCCTTTACATAATCAGGAACTTCCTGATCACAAATAATTTTGTCATACAAATTACACCCTATACTCATAGTATGTAGAGCTTCTGATATACAAGTAGAATAAATGTTACAGTCGTGATGCCTATTCATAAGGTCTACTAACTGGCTACCTAAACCAGTAGTTAAAATAATGTTCCGATTCTTCATAATTATTGATTTTATGTTTATGATAATAACTTTTAATGCTATAATTTAATTCAAATATAGCGTTATTGGTAATAAAAACAAATTTAATATACCTTTTAATGCTATTTTATTTTAATATTATAACTTTGCAGGGTAATAAATAATATTGATATGCTTAGGATTAGAGAAGTTGCCAAAATGAGAGGATATACGATAACATCTCTTGCAGAAAAAATTGGAATGTCTCAAGTTTCATTAAGTAGGATTATTAATGGAAATCCTACGGCGGAAACTCTAAATAAAATTTCTGAAGCTTTAAATGTTGACATACGCGAACTTTTTACCCCAACAGGTGAAGCTGAAAATGAAACGCTTTACGTAAAAAGAAGTAATAATTTTATTCCAATAGGTAGCATTAAGAAAGATTTAATTAAATAGGTTTATGAAGGGAATTTATTTAGAAAACGTGACTTTGGATGATTTAAGAATGATCATTCGGGATGAAGTTTCAAAAATTTCATCACCTGACGAATTTCTTACAAGACAAGAAGCCGCCGACCTCCTGAAAAAATCTGTGAGTTGTATTGATAAATGGGCGAAAAAAGGGAAGATAAACCCCAAAGCCATCGGCGGTGCCATTCTATATTCAAAAAAGGAATTGATGAATTCCCTAATTGAATTGTAATCAGAATAATATATTAGGTTATTTGCATTTTTCCCAGCATTATTTTTGATTAAATAACAATTCAAATCTTACCACATCAGTCCTAAAATCTAATTCCATGGAACTCAGCTCACCCCATCCTAGTGTTGATTTCTGTAAATCCAACAAATTTAATTCTTCAATTTGTTGGCAACACAATTGAATGTTAATTGGAATTTGTTTGATTATTGGTACAGTTGATTTAAACTCCGATAGCTCCGGATCTTCTTCATCTACCGGTTCATTCATGTACCCAACGATTTGCACGCGTCCATGCTTCCAGAAATTTTGATGCAAATAAGTCCATGAAAGAACATTATTTGGCAGGGAACCAGTTTCTAAAATATTAGGAAGCCAAATCACCTTCCCGTTGTTATCAGTTGCTATAATCACAAATCCTGCATCTGAAACCTCAGAGCTTCCAGGAGCCGAATTGGTAAAGCAATGAAGTACGTCAGTTGTTACATATTCAACACGATTGGTTAAACTTTCCGCTAAATCATCATCATCTTCCACGCAAGCGTTATCGTACCAAATAGGAGTACCGGCAAATTCCTCTGAGCTTTCATCCATCCATTCAAAATATTCAAATTTTGGAAGTTTGGTTTTGTCGTATGAAAACTTCCTTGATCCATTCATTGTAATTTGACCAGTCTGTTTAGCAATGCTAACTAAATCCAAATTCTCATTCTTTTCGAACCAACTGATATGCTCAACTCTCAACTTATTTCCATCAATGAAATATCCGCAATTGAATATCCTTAAAACATCAGAAAACAACTTATAGAAATTAGTTTCAGCTTTTGTAGCAGAATTTGAAGCGTTGGGTCTTTTTATATCTGATTTTTGGAAAATCTTTAAGTTTCGGATTTGGGACTCAAAACCGGTAACATAATTTATTAAGGACTGATTAATTGGATTCCATTGAAAGAAGTCTGAAACTATCTTAATATCAGGGCAGTTTGCCTGAATTAATTGCGTTAAAACATCGTAAAGGGTGAAGCCGTTTTTGATGATATTTGTTTGGTCAACAAAAAATATTTGTGTTGTAGAATAGTCAAATCTGCCATTAAGGTTTAGGAATAAATCTCGGTGTTCTTCATCAATATATTCATACACATACTTCCATTTATCAATTACGTCAGATGTCACAAAAAACCAATCAGGAACATTTGTTCCAATAGGTACGTACAAAACCAATCGTAGATAATTAAAATAAGTGTTGTTTGAAACCTCATAAGTATCAAAGAATCCAAAATGATTATCTATGATCCAATCTTCATCACAAACGTTTTCATTTGTTTGTCCATGTAATCTGCACCAATGATGATCGAATGTGATGGTAGCACCTAAATCTATTTGTTCATTTGGCTTAACTAAGTCAAATACGTCAAAATCTTTTTTCTTTTTTAAACACAAATATTTATCTACTTCATTCAACTTAAACTTTACGGTGCATTTATCTAAATCCCATTCGCCTGATGTCATTGAAAACTTACTTTCAAACCTCAACTTTCGAACTAGTCCGCACATCTGATATACGCGCAAAGTGTGTTCAGTACAAGGATTTTCAGAGCGATATTGAAGGAATTTTTTATAATCTTCTTCAAAAAACCTTAAATCGGAAATCGATTTGGAATAATCAAACAAACGATCATCCTTTCGCTCCCATTTCAATTTTTTATCAACCCCTGAAGGTTTTACTTCAAAAGTCTCGAATTCGTTTTTTATTTCAAATATCCATCTGCTCATCTTGTGTTGTTATTTTTTTTTGTATTTTTTTGTTTTACCATTCTTTTTTACGTAGAAAAACATTGGATCTTCCCAATGTTCTGTTTCTTCCGCTGTTTGCTCAAGTGCGGTTTTCAGATTGTATTCATTACTCTCCATCACGTTTTACCTGATTAAATTCTTTAATAATTACTCTGACTTTTTGCATTTGTGGTTCTTTTATATCGTGCTCTAATTTCTTTGGCGCATAATCCCCTTCAACCTTTGCCATAAAATCAATTGCGCGCAAACTATCTCCGGCGGTGGGGTAAACTACCTCAAAAGCAATCGGTTTTCCTTCCTGGTTGAACTTAACTGGAACCTTTCGCCCTTCGCCCTTTGCAATTTTAGAAGCGATTTCCATCCTTTCATCTTTCGTTAAAATAGCCTTTTTAAGACGTTCCTTTGCTGCTTCGGTACTTTCCTTTGTTAATTCACTTTGTATTATCTCTTGACGCTCCGAATAAATTACATTTGCGTCCTTCCAATACCTTTTAAATGTTGACTCACTTAACGTCCAATTACGCTTAATTACGTCCAAACATTCTGAATATGTGATTCCTTTCTCTAATTCAATTAGAATTATTTCTATTGATTTACGTTTGTTTATTTTTAACATTGTATTTTATTTAATTATTAAATTCTTTTTTCTGCATTTTCCAACTATAGTGCGCGCGTGAGGTGGAAATTGCAGAATTTATTTTGGTTATTTTGTTGATTTTCAATTCTTTTCGTCACAATTCTTTCAGTGGAAATTGCAGAATTTTTCCATTCTGAAAATTTATGCTCAATTGCCCTTTTAATTTCTCCTTTTATTGTGGGGAATTTGGCGCAAATCATCTCATATTTTTTTCGGTTGTAATTAAATTTATCTCGGTTTACATCTGATAAGAAGTTTTTCCAACTGTCAGGATTTAAATACATTCTTACAGCATTCTTTTCTTTAGGAATGAGTTTGTTTTTGATTAAATTTTGGTCTAAAAAGATTATGTATTTTAGTTCATCCAAAATTCTTTTTTGAAAATCGTTGTAAACCTCATCCTTGAATAAGTCATTTAATTTTAATTTTAAAAATTTCCGCTCTTTGGATTTGATTTCAAGCCTAAATGTATTAGGGTGGATTTCGCCCGATTTTATGCGATCTAAATCATCTATGCCTTTGGCGTACGCTTTTATTTGCTTATGCTTTGTTGAATCTGTTATCAAGCTGTACTTGGCTTTGTTACGCCTAAATGGTTTTGACTTCCAGTATTTAATTGAAGAAACCACCTCTTTTACATCGGTTTCGGGAATTACATTTACACCAAACTCAATATTGACTACATCTAATTCTTTAAAATGCTTTTCATTGATTCTAAGCACTTCAAATACATCTGACAATACTTTGATACAATCTGTTGGTTTAAAATCGTTTCCGTTGTGTTTTCCGCCATTGTATAGGTAATGCGGATAAATAATAATTTCTAATATTGAATATCCGACAAATTCATCATATTCAAACGCTGGTCTAAATTCAAATTGAATCCTTTCGTTTAACTTGAAACATTCACGCCCTTTTTTTGCGTAGTTCGGGAGTAAATCCAACTCCCGAACCTGCATAATGATGGGCTGGAACTTTGTCTGCAGTTTGAGATAGTCAATTGGCATTATCATCTATCAAATAATGTTAATTGTTTCCTTTTCTCTTTTACAACACTACTAATTATGTCTTTATTTGTAGTTAGGTAAGCAGCCTGAAATCCTGTGTGCTTGCATTTGCTAACGAATAATTCTACCAATTCCCCGTTCTCTTCTAAATCTCTTTTGTATCGTGTGGCGTTTTTCTGACGAATTCCCAGATTTTCGCACGCCATTGTACACGTAGTTGTATTTTTCTCTAAAAAATCTTTTAGTTTTAAGTTATTCTGTATATTTGCAAGTCT
>CALLXZ010000252.1 GCA_937875605.1 uncultured Moheibacter sp. | reverse complement strand
TATTTTATTGAATAAAGGAAAAATCGTTTCCGATAGTCCGATTGAAGAATTCAAGGGACAGTATAAAAGTTTGGAAGATGCGTTCCATCAATTGACGGTTTGATTTTTTTCTTAAATTTACATTATGAGTATTCTTATTGACATACAAAATGAACAGGAAAAAAAAGTATTGCTTGCTTTTTTGGAAAGCATGAATTTCAAATTCAAAACGATTAATGAAATTGATGAAAATTTGATTCATTCTGAATTTCTGAAAGAATACAATTTAGAAATTGATAAAGCTGAAAAAGAAATCGAATCCGGTAATTTTGTTTCGCAGAAAGATGTCGAAAACTTGCTTTCAGAAAGGAGAAAATCTTTGGAATGAAAATCAAATGGAACAAAACCGCTCTGAAAAATTTGATTTCTGCTCTTGAATTTTTTGAAGAAAATGATTCATTCAACTATTCCATACGTTTTGAAAAAGAATTAATTGAAAAAATAAAAGAACTTCCCAACTCATTTCAACAATATCCTTTAGATAAATTTCGATTTCAAAATGATGGAACGTACAGAGTCTTGTTTGTTGATTCCTATAGAATTTCCTTCAGAGTAAATCTTAACGAAATTCAAATTCTGCGAATCAGACATACAAGTAGGAACCCCGTTTATTATAAAAAATAAAAATGCAAATCCGTCCTGCTCAAAAATCAGATTACAAAACTGTCGCTTCGTTTATCATCCAAGCGATGGAAGATATGGCGATGAAATTCACACAAAGTCATGATTTAGAAAAAGCTTATCCATTGTTTGAGTATTTTTTCCAACAAGAAGGAAACCAATATAGCTTTGAAAATACATTAGTTTTCGTAGAAAACGAAGAGGTTTTCGGTTCTATAACCGGATACAATGGCGAAAAATTAGAAAAACTTCGACAATCTTTTTTGGATTATTTATCCGAAAATTATGGCTATACTGATATTCCCGAAAACGAAACAGAATCAGGAGAATTTTATTTAGACACCGTAAGTGTTTCGCCGAATCATCAGGGAAAAGGAATCGGTCGAAAACTCATCGAAGCGATGATTTTGCAAGCAAAAGAAAAAGGATTTGAGAAAGTAGGATTATTGGTCGATGTGGAAAATCCGGCTGCAAAAAAATTATACGAACGTATCGGATTCCAAGTAGTCGGAACGAAAAGCCTGATGGGTGGAAAATATGAGCATTTGGTTTTCTCAACGACATAAATTCGTTTTGAGGTAGTGGTGATTCAGGAAAAAGCACTAACTTTAGTAAAATTATTAGTCATGAAGCCTTCTCACGAACAACTTCGACTAACTACTTACCTTTTGCTCTTTATTTTTCCTGTTTTCAACTTGGCTCAGTCCGTTCACATCACGGAAACTACGCCAGATTTGTTAAAAGTTCCGGCTCTTTCAAATAATACGAAAATTCCCCCGGAGAATGAGCCTTTGAAACCGAAATTTGATAAACGTATTTTAGTGGAAATGTCCGATGGAAATGAAATGTTTCTATATATCAATACAACCTACGGTCAAGTAGGATTTATGACCGCCCCATCTGGAACTTTGGGGAATGGAGAATTAAATTCCAACGACCCAAACTTTAATTTCATTTACTTTCATCCCAGCGGTATCACTTACTCTTTCGACAATTCGAGTTATAAGATCGATGAAAATTTGATGCAAACGATAAATCCCACTGCTGGTCATGAGGTTATGCGTAAACAAGCCAAAACAAAATCCTTCTTTTTACAAAATTTCCGTGCACAATCATATAAACCAAAAAATGCTGATGCACCGACCTTTTTTCTGTATGGTTCTTATTTTCCGATGGAATTAATCAATGTGAAAATGCTTGGTTACAAAGACATTGGGTATATGCTTACCAATTATGCAGTTTATTTGGTGTTGGAAAAGAATTCGGCTACAGAAAATTTTAAAGTTATGAAATGGGAGAATGTTAATTTGGAATTGGATTTCACTAATTTCAGCGAACAAAAACAGGAGGAAAGAGGATATTAAATTTTAAGAAAGGAAGCAACCGCCACTGCTACTTTCTCTCCATCCATCGCCGCCGAAATAATTCCGCCGGCATATCCGGCTCCCTCGCCGCAAGGAAATAGCCCTTTGATTTCGGAATGTTGTAAATCGTCATTATTTCTCGGAATTCGAACCGGAGAAGAAGTCCTGCTTTCGGTTGCTAAAACGATGGCTTCTTCCGTATAATATCCTTTCATTTTCTGCCCAAATGACTCAAAACCTTTTCGCATAGAAGCATAGACTTCAATTGGTAAAATACTGTTCAATTGTGCCGAATTTGTTCCCGGTAAATACGAACATTCCGGCAATGATTGTGAAACCACACCTTTCACAAAATCGGTCATACGCTGTGCCGGAGCAACGAGCTTTCCACCTCCGGCTTCCCATGCTTTTTGTTCGACCATTTGCTGAAACTGCATTCCCGCCAAAGGTCCCGTAAAACCATAACTTGCAAAATCCTTCTCATCCACCGTTACCA
>CALLXZ010000251.1 GCA_937875605.1 uncultured Moheibacter sp. | reverse complement strand
TTTTGTATTTACACACCAACAAGAAATTGATTTAGAAGAATTTGATTATTAAAACTAATTAGCCTTGTCAAGGTTCAAAACCTTGACAAGGCTTTCCAAAATATAAAATAAAATGATAACCAAAAAATTTCAATCACAAATACAAACAGGAATCCCGACAGAACTCCCAAGTTCAAAACCTTTAAATTCCAATTTCAGCCACGCTCCGAAACGAAAAGAAATTCTTTCGGAAGAGGAAAAAAAATTGGCTTTGAAAAATGCTTTGCGTTATTTCGAGCCGAAATTTCATACAGAATTAATTTCCGAATTCAAACAAGAATTGGAAAAATACGGTCGAATTTATATGTATCGTCTTCGTCCCGATTATGAAATGTATGCTCGTCCGATTGATGAATATCCCGGAAAATGCCAGCAGGCAAAAGCGATTCAATTGATGATTCAAAACAATCTGGACCCGGCTGTGGCGCAGCATCCGGAAGAATTAATCACTTACGGCGGAAACGGTGCGGTTTTCCAAAACTGGGCGCAGTATCGGTTGACGATGAAATATTTGTCGGAAATGACGGATGAACAGACTTTGGTCATGTATTCCGGACATCCGCTTGGATTATTTCCTTCACATAAAAACGCACCAAGAGTCGTGGTAACAAACGGAATGATGATTCCGAATTATTCAAAACCCGATGATTGGGAAAAATTCAATGCGCTTGGTGTAACCCAATACGGACAAATGACTGCCGGAAGTTATATGTACATCGGCCCGCAGGGAATCGTTCATGGAACTACAATTACCGTTTTGAATGGTGCAAGAAAAATAGATGATAAAGGAACTGCAGGAAAGCTCTTTGTAACGGCTGGATTGGGAGGGATGTCAGGCGCGCAGCCTAAAGCAGGAAACATCGCAGGTGTGGTTTCGGTAACGGCAGAAGTCAATCCGGCGGCGACTTATAAACGCCACGAGCAAGGTTGGGTGGACGAAGTCATTTCAGATTTAGATGAATTGGTCAAACGAGTTTGCAAAGCCAAAGAAAAGAAAGAAGTGGTTTCCATCGCTTACGACGGAAATGTGGTAGATGTTTGGGAGAAATTTGACGAGGAAAATATTTATGTGGAGTTGGGCTCAGATCAAACTTCTTTGCATAATCCTTGGGCGGGCGGTTATTATCCGGTCGGATTGAGTTTTGAGGAATCGAATCAATTGATGGCTGAAAATCCAGATTTGTTCAAAGAAAAAGTGCAGGAAACGCTAAGAAGACATGCCGCCGCAGTCAATAAACATGCAGCAAAAGGAACTTATTTCTTTGATTATGGAAATGCTTTTTTATTGGAAGCAAGCCGTGCAGGAGCTGATGTGATGGCGGAAAACGGAATCGACTTTAAATACCCGAGTTATGTACAAGACATCATGGGACCGATGTGTTTCGATTTTGGTTTTGGGCCGTTTCGATGGGTTTGTACGAGTGGGAAACCGGAGGATTTACAGAAAACGGATGAAATCGCCTGTCAGGTTTTGGAGGAAATGATGAAAAATTCTCCACCGGAAATCCAACAACAAATGCAGGACAACATCACTTGGATCAAAGGTGCTCAGGAAAATAAATTGGTAGTGGGTTCGCAGGCGAGAATTCTTTATGCAGATGCCGAAGGAAGAATTAAAATTGCGAAAGCATTTAACGACGCAATAGCCAAAGGCGAAATTGGAGC
>CALLXZ010000250.1 GCA_937875605.1 uncultured Moheibacter sp. | reverse complement strand
GAACTTTTGCTCCGGAAGATTTAGGTCCGAATATCCAGTTGCACATGAACCGTTGTATTTTATGTTACCGTTGTGTAAAAACGGCTGACCAAATTACTGGTTGTCGTGAACATGGTGTTATGTTTCGTGGTGACCATGCCGAAATTTCTACTTATTTGGAAAAAAGTTTGGACAACGAATTCATCGGAAACATCATCGATGTTTGTCCGGTAGGAGCTTTGACTGATAAAACTTTCCGTTTCAAAAACCGTGTTTGGTTTTTGAAACCGGTAGATGCACACAGAGATTGTCCGACTTGTAGCGGAAAAGCACAGGTTTGGTACAGAGGAGATGAAGTTTTCAGGGTTACAGCTCGTAAAAACGAATGGAACGAAGTTGAGGATTGGATTTGCAATACCTGTCGATTTGATAAAAAAGAAACAAAAGATTGGATAATTGAACAACCGTCTATTGTGGCAAAAGATTCTGTAATCAGACAAGGTCATTATTTGAAAGAGGTTGTCAAACCGCATGAAACTTTTAAAAGAGTTATGAAAGGTCGCGATCCGAAATTATTGCTCAATATTCATGATGTAAGTGAGGTAAATGAAGAAGATCGTGATTTGAGTAAAATTAATCGACCACCGACAAGTCAGGATTATAAGGATTAATTTGACAAAAGTAGTAAGACAGAAGAAATAAGAATTAAAATAAGGTACTGGTTATCTTGATACTTGATACCAAATACTTGATACTAATAAAAAGAAAGTATGGACTCAGAATTTTGGAGTTTAATTGGAATAAAAGCGGCTTTGGCTGGAGCAATGATAGGGTTTGCTTTGGTGGTAGCAATGTATTCGACTTGGGCTGAACGTAAAGTTGCAGCTTACATCCAAGACAGACGCGGACCCAACCGTGCAGGATGGGGCGGACTACTACAACCATTGGCAGATGGTGGTAAATTGTTTTTCAAAGAAGAAATCACACCACGTCATGCAGAGAAATTCTTATTTATTTTAGGACCAACTATCGCCATGATTCTTGCCTGTATGACCGGAGCGGTGATTCCCTGGTCGACTCCATTTGAGATAGGCGACACTGTAATCGTTCCGCAAATTGCGGATATAAATGTCGGATTCCTTTATATTTTAGGTGTTTTGAGTTTGGGTGTTTATGGAATCATGTTGGGTTCGTGGGCATCAAACAGTAAATGGTCTTTGATGGGAGGATTACGTGCGGCTTCGCAAATCATTTCGTATGAATTACCGATGGGAATTGCTTTGATTACAATTCTGATGATCAGCGGAACGCTTCGTTTGGGTGGAATTGTGGAAGGACAAATGGATGGATATTGGAACATCATCCTACAGCCCATCGGATTTATCATATTTTTAGTTTGCGCATTTGCCGAAACAAACCGTACACCTTTTGATTTACCGGAAGCAGAAAATGAATTAATCGGAGGTTATCACTCGGAATATTCATCCATGAAATTAGGATTTTTCCTGTTTGCTGAATACATCAATATTTTCATAAGTTCTGTTATCATTTCAACTTTATATTTTGGAGGATACGATATCCCTTTTGTAAATGATGTAAAACTGACGGAAAGCATAGGAATGAATTGGATGGCAATTTTGCACTTCCTGAGTTTATTTGGAAAAGCCTGTTTCTTTATATTTGTCTTTATGTGGGTAAGGTGGACAATCCCGAGATTCCGCTATGATCAACTGATGGATTTGGGTTGGAAACGTCTTTTGCCACTGGCTTTAGCCAATATGTTGATTACAGGTTTAGTCATTTTATTATTAAATAATTAAGATAATTTGAAGAACCGAAAATGGTTTTTTAAATTTAAAAGATAGATAAGTTAAAAAGTATCAGAGAGTTGACATCAAATATCTGATATAAAAAATAAAAAATGGAAGCACTAACAAATAGAGCAAAACAAGTAGATCGCCGCCCGATGAATTTTTGGGAGAAACTCTATTTGATTTCGATTTTTCAAGGAATGTGGATCACTTTGAAGCATTTTTTCAAGAAGAAAATCACGGTGAATTATCCTGAAAAACAACGACCATTTAGTCCCGTATTTCGTGGATTGCATGTACTAAACCGTGATGAGGAAGACCGTGAAAACTGTACAGCTTGTGGACTTTGTGCACTTGCTTGTCCGGCAGAAGCCATCACAATGGAAGCAGCTGAAAGACTTCCAAACGAAGAACATCTGTACAGGGAAGAAAAATATGCTGCGAAATACGAAATCAATATGTTGCGATGTATTTTTTGCGGATTCTGTGAGGAAGCTTGTCCCAAGGATGCGGTTTATTTATCCCAAACCGTTGCTCCGGCAAGTTATAAACGTAAAAATTTCATCTACGGAAAAGAAGATTTATTAATCCCAAAAAAATCAAATCAATAATGGAGACGGCAGAGATTTTATTTTTTGTATTGGCGGGACTAACGCTTTTAAGTGGAATTTTGACAGTTAGTACTAAAAATCCGATTTATTCGATTTTATACCTCATCATTACTTTTTTCAGCATCAGCGGACATTATGTTTTACTAAACGCTCAATTTTTAGCGGTAGTGAATATCATCGTGTATGCAGGAGCCATCATGGTTTTATTTCTGTTTGTGGTGATGCTGATGAACCTGAATAAAGAAGATAAAAGTTTCAGCAAACCATTCATCATACTATCCGGAGCTATCATTTCGGCTTTGTTTTTTGCGTTGACTGTAGGAATTTTCCTTCAGTCCGATGTGAAAGAGAACAACCAAACTCTACTCGCTGAAGGAAACATCGGTTTGACAGAAACACTGGGTTCAGTTCTATATTCGGACTATGTGATTCCGTTTGAACTGGCGAGTATTCTCTTTATGGGAGCAATGATAGGAGCGGTTTTATTGTCCAAAAAAACGGAGGATTTGAATGTGAAAGATTAAAATTAATTTGAGAATTAAACAATTTGAAGATTTGAAAATGAATTTTAGATTTTGAAAAACCATTTAAAATTTCAAATTCATCATATAAAATAAAAAAAGAATGATACCGATTAGTTACTATTTATTTCTATCGCTTGCGCTGTTCTCCATCGGGATGATTGGTGTAATGACGCGTAGAAATATCATCATCATGCTGATGTGTGTGGAGTTAATGCTAAATTCTGTGAATTTGCTTTTGGTGGCATTTTCAAAAATGCATCAAGCCAAAAACTTAGGTTCGGAAGCCGGAATAGACGGACAAATGCTCGTTCTGTTTATCATGGTCGTCGCCGCTGCCGAAGTAGCTGTAGGACTGTCGATCATGATTTTATTTTACCGAAAACAGTATAACGTGGATGTGAGATCCCTAAACCGATTAAAGCACTAAAGATTTATGGAGAAGTTTATTTGGTTAATTCCTTTGTTGCCGCTTTTAGGATTTTTCATCAATGGTTTGGGAAGAAATGCGCTTTCCAAAAGTTTGATTTCCATCATTGGTTCAGGTGTGGTTTTCATCAGTTTTCTTTTATCTGTATTGGTATTTATGGAAGTTCCTTCCGGTGCCGGTTCAAAACCTTTGATTTTCCATGCATTTAATATTTTGGATTTTCAATCCATTCAAATTCCTTTTTCGTTTCAAATTGATGCTTTAACAAGTTTATTCTTACTTGTCATAACCGGAATCGGCTTTTTGATTCACGTTTATAGTTCGGCTTATATGCACGAAGACGAAGGTTTTGGGAAATTCTTTGCCTATTTGAATTTGTTCATCTTTTTTATGCTAATTCTGGTCATGGGAAGTAATTTCTTTATGATGTTCATTGGCTGGGAAGGAGTTGGATTATGTTCTTTCTTATTAATCGGATTCTGGTTCAAAAACCGGGATTATGTAGGAGCAGCAAAGAAAGCATTTATCATGAACCGGATCGGGGATGTAGGCTTTTTGCTGGCGATGTTTTGGATTTACAGAGAATTCGGAACTTTAGAATACACCGAAGTTTTTGGATTGCTAAATACCACAAATGTTTCTCTTTTTGCGGTGGGTGGAATTACTTTATTATTATTTGTCGCTGCAACGGGAAAATCGGCACAGATTCCATTGTTTACCTGGTTACCCGATGCGATGGCTGGACCAACTCCGGTTTCGGCTTTGATTCACGCAGCAACGATGGTAACGGCAGGTATATTTTTGATTACACGTTGCAATGAATTATTTGAATTAGCTCCTTATACAAAAGAAATTATCGCTTGGGTAGGAATCATCACTTCCTTGGTTACGGCTACAATTGCGATGCGCCAAAATGATATTAAAAAAGTATTGGCTTATTCGACCGTATCCCAATTGGGATTAATGTTTGCTTCCTTGGGAATGGGCGCTTATGTAGCCGCTGTTTTCCATGTGATGACACATGCTTTCTTTAAGGCTTTACTATTCTTGGGAGCAGGTTCGGTCATTCACGGAATGCACCACGAACAGGATATGACCAAAATGGGCGGATTGAAAAAGTATATGCCGACGACGCATATTACGATGTTAATTGGTTGTATTGCGATTGCGGGAATTCCGCCATTGAGTGGATTTTTCTCCAAAGACGAAATGTTGCTAAGTATGTTTATCGGGAACAAAGCGATTTATGCCATCGGGTTTCTCGTTTCGGTTTTGACTTCTTTCTATATGTTCAGATTGTATTTTATGACATTTAGCGGAAAGTTACGTGATGAGCATGTTCATCCACACGAAAGTCCAAAAGCGATGACACTTCCTTTAATTGTATTAGCAGTTTTGTCCATCGTGGGTGGATTTGTCGGTGTTCCGGAATTGTTTATGAAAAATGCACATAAATTGCGAGAATTCTTATCGGGAGTTGTCATTCCAAACAGCGAAGCACATCACGTTTCCCATGCGACGGAATGGATGCTGATCGGAGCATTATTAACTTGTGTGGCGGTTGCAATTTTTCTTGCACATAAATTTTACAATGGGAAAGTAGACAAAGAAGCGACAGGACTCGCAAAAGTATTGGAAAACAAATGGTATGTGGACGAAATCTATCAGGCGGTTATAATTACACCGTTGCTGGGTTTAGGAAATGTATTTAAAAAATATGTAGAAAAATCGGGGATAGTCCGGATAGTAGAAGGGACGGGAGATTTATCTTATTATGTATCAAAAAATATAAAAACGGTGCAAACCGGAAATATAGGGATGTACATACTTCTGATGATCATAGGAATTGTAGCCGGTTTAGGAATTTTCTTTTTTGGAATGTTTTAAAAAGTGTAAGGAATGTTATTATCGTTACTGATTTTATTGCCAATTATAGCCGGATTAGGCTTAATCGTTATCAAACACAATCGCCCTTTGGGGTTTGTGGGTACGGCTGTCAGCATTTATTTATTTCTGTATACACTTTTTTTACTGTTTACAAATACACCGGTAGATCTGACGGTTTCATTTCCTTGGTTTAAATTAGGAAATGTACAGGCAAATATAGCTTTGAGTTTAACGGGACTGGGTGCCGGAATGGTTTTATTGACTACGCTTGTTTATTCTGTCTTATTTATTTATTTCTATACCATTAAAAAGAATTATTCCAATACGTTTTACGGATTGCTTTTATTGGTTTTTGGTGGACTAAATGGTGTATTTCTCGCACAGGATTTATTATTATTTTATTTCTTCTGGGAAATTGTTTTGATTCCTATGTATTTTTTGATCGGAATCTGGGGAGCAAAAAGAACAAGAATTTCAGCCAATACCACTTTTTTCCTTTATACGATTTTAGGATCAATGTTGATGTTGGGTGGTATAATTTATATAGGATTCCAATTGCGTCCGACAAGCTTTCTGCTAACCGATGTAATGAAAGTAACAGCTGAATTTGGGAACTTACAAACGCTTGCCTGGTTATTCTTAATTGCATTTGCGATAAAAATTCCGTTGTTTCCATTGCATAGTTGGCAACCGGCGGTTTATAAAACTTCACCTACACCGGTAACGGTAATTCTAAGTGCTTTGATGGCAAAAATGGGATTATTTGCGGTGGTGAACTGGTATATAAATCTATTTCCTTTTTCGTGTGAGGTTTATGACAATTTATTATATGTGGTCGGATTTGGATTATTTTATGCTTCGCTGATTGCGCTGACTACAAATAATGTAAAAAAGATTGTGGCTTATTCGTCCGTTGCTCACTTGGCATTGATCTTTATAAGTCTATTTTCCCAATCAGAAATGGGTATAAAAGGCGCTTATTTCCAGATGTTCAGTCACGGAATCGTGGTGTTGGGGCTTTGGTTATGTGTGGATTATATGCAACGAAAATATAAATTGACCGACCTTAAATCCATCAGTGGGTTGGCGAGTATCGATCCTTGGATTGCGATTTTCTTTACGTTCTTTGGTTTGGCAAATGTTGCTTTACCACTTACGAGCAGTTTCATCGGCGAATTTATGATGTTAAACGCTTTGTATACGTACAACCCTATTCTTTGTATCATAGGTTGTACAGGAGTGATTCTTTCGGCCGCCTATACATTACGATTATCTACGGCTTTGCTGTTCGGGGAGCGGGAAAATATACCGGAAGAAAAACAACGTTTTCCAAAGACATTATATGTGCTATTCGGAATCATTTCTCTCATCATTTTGATATTGGGGATTTATCCGTCTATCTTATTTAATCTTTTTCAAAATTAATCAGGAGAAATGAATATTATATTGACATCGGCTCTATCGGGAATCCTATTTATGTTTAGTGGATTTGTTTTGAAAGACAAACGCCATCTGAATATTTTGGCGGTAGTACTTTTCATTGCCATGATTATTTCCGGGATTTTTCAGTTACAAGGATGTGAAATTATGCAGGGTAAATACCCGAACATGATCGAAACGGATCCTTATCGTATTTCGTTTTTCATCCTATTGTGTCTGATTGGAATTTACTATACGCTGGTCAACCGGTATAATTTTTCCAAACCGGGAAGTCAGGTTTCGGATTATTTTGCCTTGATTTTTATTTCCTTTGTGGGAATTGCCGTTTTATCAACGTTCAATAATCTTTTGCTGATGTTCCTTGGGATTGAAATCCTTTCGATTCCGCTTTACGCACTTGCCGGCTCTGCCAAACACAAAATGCGGAGTACCGAAGCAGCGGTTAAATATTTTCTGATGGGTGCTTTTTCTACCGGAGTTATGCTGATGGGAATTGCGCTGATTTATGGTGCGAGTGGTTCTTTTATGCTAAAAAGCATCATAACTTATGCCTTTGATTTTCAATCGATTTATTATTTAGGATGGATTTTATTGGTTTTATCCATGTGTTTTAAAGTTTCTGTAGCTCCGATGCATTTTTGGGCTCCTGATGTTTACGATGGAACACCTACCGTTTTTTCATCCTACATGATTACCATCGTAAAAGGAGCCGGATTTATGACTTTTATTACGGTGATGTCGGCTTTCAAAATCACATCGGAAATCGTTGCGCATAATTACCAATATCTATTGAGTTTCATCATCATCCTGACATTGATTTTAGGGAATTTCTCGGCATTAAAACAAACGAGCGTAAAAAGAATGCTTGCTTATTCGTCCGTCGTTCAAGCCGGATTTATGCTGTTTGCCCTTTTTGAAATCAGTGCGGAATCCAAATATGCTTTGTTATTCTATACAGTTAGTTATGGTTTAGCAAGTATCATTTTATTTTATGCGCTGACACAAGTTAAAGATGTTTCGTACAAAGGATTTAACGGACTTTCCAAACGTTCGCCTTTGTTGGCATTTGCCAGTACAGTAGCTTTGCTTTCTCTTTCCGGAATTCCATTTACATCCGGATTCTTGGCCAAATTTTTCATTCTGAGTTCAGCGATGAAAGAACCTTCCAATTTGATTTTGATCATTGCGGCATTGGTTTTGGCAGTATTGAGCATTTATTATTACATCAAAGTCATCATCGCCATGTATTTCCGTGGTGCGAGCAATAAGAAAAAAATTCAACTTTCATTTCTGACAAAAGTATTGCTCATTTTGGGAATCGTATTGACAGTTGCTTTAGGTGTTTATCCTGATTTGTTGAAGATGCTTTTGAATTGTTTGACAAACGTTTAATTCTCAAGAGAGAATTATTTATCAAATCTTTCTAAAAAAGAATTTTTACCAAATCTCCTACTTTTGAAACCGTTTCCACCCGGATTTGATAATCAGAAGTTTTAATTTTGTTGTACTTCGAAATGAAAATTACATCATAACCTAACTTCTCTGCTTCCAAAATTCGTTGTTCCACCCGATTGACAGAACGAATTTCTCCGCTCAGTCCTACTTCTCCTGCAAACAGACAATTATCAGGAAGCGTTACGTCCATATTGGACGATAAAATGGCACAAATTACCGCCAAATCAATCGCCGGATCGTCCACCCTAATTCCTCCGGTTATATTCAGGAAAACATCCTTTGAACCCAATTGAAATCCGGCTCTTTTTTCCAAAACAGCCAGAAGCATATTGAGTCGTTTTGTATCAAATCCTGTCGCCGAACGTTGTGGTGTGCCATAAACAGCCGAACTGACCAATGCCTGAATTTCAATCAACATCGGTCGAATTCCTTCCAAAGTAGCTGCAATTGCATTTCCGCTCAGTGGTTCGTCTTTTTTGGAAATCAAAACTTCGGATGGGTTTTTTACTTCCCGAAGTCCGCTTCCTTGCATTTCGTAAATGCCCAATTCGGAAGTCGACCCGAAACGGTTTTTCTGCGCACGTAAAAGTCTGTAAATATGGTTTCGGTCGCCTTCAAATTGCAAAACGACATCGACCATGTGTTCCAGAATTTTTGGTCCGGCAATGACGCCTTCTTTGGTGATGTGACCGATCAACACAATGGGAACATTGGTTTCTTTTGCGTATTTGATAAGCTCAGAAGTTGTTTCTCTGATTTGGGAAATGCTGCCCGGTGAACTTTCCACAAACTGCGTATGCAAAGTTTGAATCGAATCAATCACTATTAATTGCGGTTCGATTTCTTGTGCGTGTTTAAATATTTTCTGAGTATTGGTTTCGGTTAAAATAAAACATTGTTCGGAATGAATTCCAATTCGTTCCGCACGTAATTTGATTTGCGAAGCCGATTCTTCACCTGAAACATACAGCGTTTTTACGTTAGAAAGATGAAGCGCAACTTGAAGCATAAGCGTTGATTTCCCAACTCCAGGCTCACCGCCCACCAAAACCACTGATCCATTTACAAGTCCTCCACCAAGAACACGGTTCAATTCTTCGTTCAAAGTATCAATTCTCGTTTCACCGATTTCGGAAACGTCTTTTATATTTTGAATTGAAATTCTTTTGGATTCGTCGGTTTTCCAAGATTTCTTGCTTTCACCTTTGTCGATGATTTCTTCTACGATGGTGTTCCATTCGCCACAAACTTTACATTGACCCATCCATTGAGCTGTTTGGGTTCCGCAGTTCTGACAGAAAAAGGAGGTTTTGGTTTTGGACATGTGTTAAAGATATTTCTTTAAAACTGCTTCTTTTTGTTTTGGAATCTCTGCAATTTCAGATTCTAAAGCACTTATTTTTGCTTCTATTTTTTCAATTTCTGAAACTGTTTTTTGTTGTTCAGCAATTGGTGGAACAGCAATTTTAATTCCTTGAATTCTGTCGATTGAAGCCCTTTTTGTTCGTGAAAACTCAAATACTTTTCCTTCTTTTTCTAATATGAAAGCTAAATATTTTTCATTTACTGAACTGTCTTTTACTCTTAAAACTCCACAATGGTCTGTTGGATAAAACGGATAATCTTTTGGAAGATGATTTACCATCCAATCTCCATCAATTCCCCATAAAACTGATGGCTTACTGAAATTTTCAAATAATAATTTATCTATTTTACCAACTGGTTCTATAACATTGGCACTGTAAACAGGAATTTTACCGTTTTCTACAAACTCATTTTTCAAGATACGTTTTCCAATAGAAACTTGAAAAATAGTTTCATCACTTAGCCTTATTACTTTATTGGCTTTTGATTCTGCTTGCTTAAATAGATTTACAATTGTTTCTTTGCCTTTTTCAATTTCCGATTTTGCGTTTTGTTCTTTTGTTTCTAAAGCTTCAATCTCAGAAACCATCTTTTTTTGAATATCTGGAGGAGGGAGTGGAATTTGAAAATCTTTTACTTGATCTGGGGATAAGTTTCCTTGAGCATTTCCATGAGCAAAACTTTGAGAGTAATCATAGAATATATTGCTAAAGATAAAAGTTGAAATATATTTTAATATTTCTTTATCACCCCTTAATGCGATAACTCTTTGATTTAACAAACTCTTTTTCGTTACCCAGCCTGCTTTTCCAACTGTAGCACCTGTTAATGCAATCACCAAATCACCATTTTCAACCAATTTAGATTCAAAATTTTTAAACGCATGATATTCACATTTGTCAAAATTTGTAGTGAAATTATTTATTGTGATATTTCCAATTTTAAGAACTTCAATTTCTTTATCTGATGTTTTTAAAGATTTTAAATTAGAACTTTTAAATGCATGTCCATTTATAAATTCTATTTTATTTGTAAGGTTTCCTATCTTTTTTAATTCCCACTTACTTTCAACCTTTACTTTTTTTTTAGCTGACAAATTTATTTCTTTATTAATTTCAGATCGGTCAAAAGTTAACATATCTAGCAAATTAATATATGATACATTATCCTTCAAATTTTCAGCAATATCTAAATTATAGTTCCCAACAAATGCATTATATATATAGCTACTTGCTTTTGTTAAATCATTTATGTCTTCTATATTATATAGACTTGTACACTCATCAATAGTTTTTCCTCCTTGAATTGAATGCATTCCTTCACTTCCTTTTCTGTCAGAAAAATAATAACCTATAAATCTTTTTTCGGCATCTTTTTCACCACTTTTAACTAAAACAATATTTTTTTGATTAAATGCTGTAATAAAATAAAACAATTTATCTTTTTCAATTTCAATTAATTTTTTCCAAAAGTCATCTTCCTTTTTAAATTTGAATTTTTGACGGTATTCTTTATAGATTTCATGTTCTTCGATTGCTCTAGTTGGCTCTTTTTTTAATAAAGAAATATAATCATCAAATGAAATATTTTCCCAAACATAGTTTACATATTTTGAGATAGGTTTTTCAATTTGATTTATAGTGTTATCTATAAATTCAGTAAAGAATTTATCAATGTAATTTTTAAATTTAGCACTTTCTTGATTGTTTTTTCTTTTCAAAAACAAAATAATTGTTTTTGTTGGAGTAGCCATAAATGTGCTTCTGCCTAATTCGGTAATAGCAACAATATCAAAATATTGTAAAATAATCTCTCTAGCTTTAATGTGAATTCCTCCATTATTAAAAAACGAATCTGGCAAAACAATTGCTGCAATTCCGTCATCTTTCAATAGATGTTTGGTTCTTTCTACAAAAAGACATTCAATATCATCGCTATTATCTGATAGATATGGATACAAAGAAAAATCATTTTGTGCACCAATGTATTCTAAATCATCTTTACAATCGTTTACAGAATAAGGTGGGTTTGAAAGAACTAGTGAAAATTTAGCCTTTGTAGAATCTTCCAAATTAGTATTATCTTTCAATAAACCTTTATAAGTTTTAGAAGTTTCAAAACTATCTAAACCATCACCGTGAATAATTTGAGCTACACCATCACCATAAAAATAACAACCTACTTTGGCTACTTTTACCAAACGATAATCTTTTTCAATTCCATAAACGTATTTTGCTGCCCATTCATAAGGATCGGCTTGCCAAGATTTTACTTGCTTTATTGCTTTTGGAAAGAAATTTTTCATCTCATCATCAGTAAATTCATTGATAACATCTTGATATTCTTCCATTGCCTCTGTAATGAAATGTCCGCTTCCTGCAGCATAATCAATTATTGCAGGCAATTCAGGAGCTTCTTTGTTTACTTCTTTTTCTATCATTTGTTTGATAGGTATTGAGCGAACAATGAATTTTGTAATTGGTGGCGGTGTAAAGTATTGACCTACTTCTTGTTTTAATCCTGTAGTCAATAATTTTTCGAAAAAATCAGACAAATGTTGTTGCTTTCTTGGATAGCGAATTTGATATTTTTCTAAGAGTTTTACAACATCTTTTAATACACGTTGATTTTCATCAAAACTTGCATCATCCAAAACTTCTTTTATTGCAAGAATATTATTAAACTTTAATACTTTTTTCTTTTTCTCTAAAAGTTCTTCAGGTGAATTTGCTTTGAAATCTTTTTCATCTATTCCTTCAATCTATTATATCTCTATTAATAAATAGTATTATATATCTTATATATCTATTACTACAAAACTATTTCTATTTCTAAAAAAGCATACAATCCTTCTTTGTGTAGATTAATTAGACGAACTTGAAAATCAACTGCATTATCATCCTCTCTCCAATGAAATTCTAATTCGTCATTTTCTCTCTTAGCTTCATCATATAATTTTGCTAAAAAGAGATTGAATATTTTATTGAAAGCATTTGGCTTGTCAGAAACCGAATGTTTACGAAGTATTGAAGCAAATTCATGAAATATTTTGGTA
>CALLXZ010000249.1 GCA_937875605.1 uncultured Moheibacter sp. | reverse complement strand
TCACCAATTTCTCCAATAAAATCTCCTGTGTCAAAACCGTCGTTGTCAAAATCAATCCATAAAGAAACTCGTTCATACCATCCATCTCCAACCGTTACCGAAATCGGATAAGTTTGTCCGGCTGCCACACCTGCTATCATGTCAGTGTAATCTCCGTATCCATTTGGACTGCATTCTGTTGTGTTATCAATTTCTTGGAAAGTTACATTTAAAATAACATCTCCGTCTTCGCAATTCAGAATAGGAAAACAACCTTCTACAACTTCCCCACACTGAACATATCTCTCCAAAAAGGTCTCATCATCCCAGTTACAATCTGAATCCAAATGCGAATAAAAACGAATGTTTCCGTCAAAATCCGATGTCCATGTTACTGTCCCTATTCCATAACTTAAGACCTCTGTTCCTTCTTCATTTCCAATCGTAATAAAATAACTTGAATCGGATAAAGAGAAAATATATTCTGTCCCATCGGTTACCTGAACTACAGAATATTCTCCAGTCCATGCGAGTTCATCTGTAATTCCTTCAGGTGTTTCGTTACAAGATGGCACAAAAACATCTAAAGGGTATTGACCGTTTTCAGCTTCCAAACAACCTTCTTCATCTGTAATTTCTGTGCATTCACCCAATAATTCAAAAATACATTCTAGACCGTAAAATATCCATTCGCCACCTGTTGTGTTATTATAAGTTATTGCCGGCAGTCCTGAATAATCATTTGAAGTTGAAGCCCAATATCCGGGATCTGTAACCAACTCCATCCAATATTTAGATCCGTTTTCCCCTCCTGTCAGAACAAACTCTTCGCTTGAAAGATCAATCGTATATTCATAAAAATCAAAACCTGCATAGTTCATAATAAAATTTGATTCAGTTATGTTCAGATCGCTGAGTGTTTGGATGAGTTCCGCCGGACGTTCATCTACATTTTCATAAAATTTCAAATCGATAAATGTCGGAGCTCCGTTCTGAGCAAGAATTACTTTTAGTGTTTGCAATTCAAATTCAGTATTTGCAGCAACATCCACGTCAACCGCGGCTAATTGATTTTCAGGACCTCCCATACCCAAAGCCCCTTCCCACACGTCGTCAGCAACAATTTTATCACAGACATCTATTTCCAAAGGATCTCCGCATTCGCCTTCTATTTCAAATACCAATTCATTTCCTAAGCTGTACCATTCATTAAATACGTCTACTTTGTAGAAAGCTGGAAAACCATCGTAACTGCTTAAAATCATCTCCCAAGCTAAAGCATCTGTTACAACTTCCATCCAATAACGTGTTCCGGACTCACCTCCTGAAAGAACGATATTCGCATCTGAAACATCCATCGAAAATTGATGAAATTCTGCTCCAAAATTATTTCCCAGAAACTCACTTCCCATAATTTGAGAACTTACATCTTGATGGATAATTGTTCCCGGTCTTCCGTTATCATCTTGTAAAAAATTGAAATGAAAAAAAGTCGGATCAGGTCCGTCGGGAAGCTTCACTATATTTATCCTAATAGTTTCAACAGCAAAGCTTTCGGTATCTACGAAAACATCCACTGCTAATCTGTTATTTTCATCTCCACCAAATCCTGAAAGAAAGTCAAGACCTATAGACTCTATTCCATGCCAACAAGCTTCTTGAGTTGAAAAAGCCTCTTTTCCTACCCCAAAATTCTGAACTTCAGGATTGTTGTAGTTTGACAATCCTTCAAGAAAAGGCATTGGGGTATGAATAGTTGGATTCTCCAATTTTAAAATTGAAGTGTTTAAATTTTGACAAAACACCACTAACGGCATTATCATCAACATACAAGCATAATAAATTTTTCTCATCGTGTTACTTTTTGTCAAATATAGTTTTTGATTCTTTCTTTTACATGAAATCACAATAGACAAATGTTGTACATACAATTATTTTTGTAATACATTTAAGACATGAATAAACTACTGATACATTGCTTTTTGTTTACAAGTCTAACTGTTTTCGGACAAAATAATTTTTGGAAACCGATAGACAAAGAATTCGATTTGAAGATCGCAGAACTAGAAGATTTAAAATTAAATCAAAATAACAAGAAAAAGGAAAAAGAAATAGTAGAACGACTGCTATTCATGGCAAAGAACTACGCTAATCCCGTTATGAAAAGCCGTGCTATCCAGTTTGATGTTGCTTCGAATTATTATTCAAATCCGGACTCAGCCATATATCAATTGGATCAAGCGATTCATCTTATAGATACGGTAAAATATAAATATGATTACTACAAAATTTTGAGCCAGAAGGAGATCGTCTACCGGACACAGGGAAATTATTTAAAATCATATAAAACTTTAGTTAAAATCCTTCCTTATTTTCAGAAAATGGGAGACGAAATAAGCATTGCTCAGATTTTATCACGTTTGGGAACCGTTATGGAGTCCTTAAAAGAATATCAAAAGGCGGAAGAATATCTGAAAAATTCAAGTGCTATTTATGACAAACTGGGATATAATAAACTTTCTTTCAGGAACAGATTGAATTTGAGCAATGTTTTTTATAGGAACAATAAAAAGAAAGAAGCGGTAGAAATGCTTGAAAACCTGCTATCTTATCCTGTTATTTCAGACGATGATGAATTTAAAATCAACTTACTTCTTTCTCTTTATTCGTTTTCCACTGATGGTCCAAAAAGGGAAGAATATGTAAAAGAATCATATCAACTCGCGAAAAAATCAAACAATCTTCACTTATTGGGAAAGACATCAGGAAACCTCGTCGATTTTTACAGAAATAAGAATGACTATGACAGTGCAATGCTTTTTTACAACGAAGCATATCCTCTTTTTAAAAAATTCAACGATATAGGAAGCTTAAGAATTCTGTTTGCCAACAAATATCTGATGTTTGCCGATAGAAACAAATGGGACAGCGCCTTTCATTATTCTCAAATGTACCATCATTACAACGATTCCATTATGGGAATTGACAAAGCACTCGAAGTTAACCGAATAGAAGCGCTCACAGCCATCCAGTCCATAGAACAGGAAAAAAAAGAAGCAGAGCAGCAACGAAAAATAACTTTGGCTATTTTATTTGGTGTATGCTGTTTGTCTCTTGCGATTATTTCCACTATTTATTTTCGAAATAAAAAAATAAAAATTCAAAAACAACTTAAAGAAACCGAGAACAAAGAACTTAACGAACGCCTGAAAAACGAAGTTTTACTAAAAGAAAATCTAAAACTGGAAATCGATTCTAAAAATCGGGAATTGACATCCAATACGCTTCTTCTGACAGAAAAAAACAAAGTACTGGAAAATCTCGCCCGTCAGATAAAAGAAATGGAGTATAACGGTCAACTTGCCGCAAAAGAGGAAAAAGAATTACAAAAACAGATCAATGACCATCTTCAGGCATCCGACGAATGGGAATATTTCAAAATTCATTTTGAAAGCGTCCATCCTAAGTTTTTCTCTAAACTTAAAGAACATTCAGTATCCATTTCCGAAAATGATTTGCGCTTATGCGCCTATATCCGGATCGGTATGGAAACCAAACAAATAGCGCAAATGCTCTCAGTACTTCCTGCCACCATCAATACATCACGATATAGAATACGCAAAAAACTGAATATTGCAGGAGATATTTCTCTGGAAGATTTTTTAAGAAGTTTATAAAAAAACTAAACTAACTTTGCTTTCTATGTTTTTAGAAAACACCATCAATCATACAAAGCATAACGGATGGATCGAAGTTATCTGTGGTTCCATGTTTTCCGGGAAAACGGAAGAATTAATCCGCAGAATCAACCGTGCAAAATTTGCCAAACAAAAAGTAGAAATATTCAAACCCGCTGTTGACACAAGATACGATGAAGAAGAAGTGGTTTCGCATGACCAAAAGTCCATCAACGCAACTCCTGTCGAATCGGCTTACAA
>CALLXZ010000248.1 GCA_937875605.1 uncultured Moheibacter sp. | reverse complement strand
AAGACCCTTCGTCGTGAAGGTTTTTGTTCGTTAGTGAAAGAGGTTAATTAGTTATTGAATATTCACATTAAAAGAACCTTCGGTAATTGTTTTTGTACTTCCATCACCCAATACATTTTTTGCAGTATAACTGAAAGTTCCTTTTACATTTGTTTGCGTCAGCTCGGAAATATTAATTTCTCCTACTTGATTAGAGTCATACGGAGCTTGCCAAGTGTGAGTGATAGAATTTTGGGGATTGCTCATATCTACTTCTATTTCCATGTATGAAGCACTATTGGCAATATTTGCTCCTCCACCGATAGGGTAAGTTCCTGTGCCGTCAATCCCGTTAATTAGTAAAGAAAATGCTTTGCTGGATGTTCCCCCAGTATTCCCCTGAATGGTTAAAGTGCCAGAAACATTGTAAGCAAAGGTGACTTCTTTCATTGTAGTAACAGAAGATCCGTTTACTTTTGCCGTAATTGTCCCGTTAGCAGCTGATCCTCCGCCTCCTCCGTCATCATCGCTTTTACAAGAAGAGCTGATTAATCCTGCAGCTATAATTATAAAAAGAAATAAGTAAGTTTTTTTCATTGTTTTCATTTTTTTGAATTTAATAGTTCGAATTATAAAAGCAAAAGTAAAGTGGTAATACTTGGTGCTCAATAGGGCAATTGACGTATTTTGGAAGTATGAAGTGATAATTACGATATAGGATTAAGAAGCATAAATGATTAAAAATCTCATCCAATAAATACTCAAATCAACTTATTTTTCTCGGCTTTCTGTATGGCTTCCAGCTTGTTATGAACCTGAAGTTTTTTGTAAATGTTCTCAATGTGTTTGCGAACTGTACTGGGTGAAAGAAAGAGGTTTTCCGCAATGAGGGTATAGCTAAGCCCCTTGCTTAATTGTTCCAAAACGTCAATTTCCCTTGCCGAAAGTTTGATTTCTTCCTCTTCTTTCCGGAACTGAAACTCGACCGGATTTCGTAAAAGCTTTAAAGTCTTCAGCGCAATGGAGGGCGTCATAGCGGCACCGCCGTTTAGCGTTTCGATAATCCCGTTATAAAGCGTCTGTGGGTCCACTTCTTTCAGCAAATAGCCATCGGCTCCCGCTTTAATGGAATTGAAAATATTTTCATCATTATCAAAAACAGTAAGCATCACGATTTTTATCTGCGGATATCTTTTTTTGACTTCAGCAGTGGCTTCTATCCCGTTCATTTCCGGCATTTCGATGTCCATCAAGATTAAGTCCACAACGGAGTCTGCTTCCAATTGACCTAATAGATCTTTTCCGTTTTGAGCAGTAAATTTGAGCTTTAAGTCTTCAAAAAAAGATAATTTCTCCCCGATTACTTTTGTCAGGAAATGATTGTCGTCTGTTATGACAATTCGTTTGTTCACCTTGTAAAAATAAAGAAAATTCAGGAAATTAGGATGCCTGAACTATGGTTTTTATGTGCTCCCGTAACGGATTTCAAAACATTGGTTTGATTTTCCAAACGCAAAATCCCCATCAATGCAAAAATCAAAGCTTCTTTGTATTCAACCAGGCTGTTTTCGGGAATGATGATTTCTGTATTTGTTTTTTTTCGAATGAGTTCGATTAAATAAATATTATAGGCTCCGCCACCCGTAACCAATACATTTTTTATAGAATTAAAATTGAGAATTTCAGCAATTTGAAAAGCGATATGTTCCGTAAAAGTTGAAATTATATCGTCAGTTTTTAATTCTGATTTCTCTAATAATGGAAAAACAAATTCCATACACCATTCAACTCCCAATGATTTGGGCGGTTGTTTTTTATAATATTCTAATTCATTTAATTTTTCCAATAAATCAAAATTTATTTTTCCTGAACGAGCAATTTCACCATTTATATCGTATGTTTTATTAAGTTGTTCCGCCAATTGATTTAAAACAATATTGACCGGACAGATGTCGAAAGCGATACGATTCGAATTTCGTTCAAACGAAATATTGGAAAACCCACCCAAATTCAAACAAGCATCAAATTCTGAAAACAGTACTTCATCACCAATCGGCACTAATGGAGCGCCTTGACCGCCAAACAAAACATCCTGCGATCGGAAATCATAAATCGTTTTGATGCCGGTTTCTATAAAAATCCCTTGACCTTTTCCGATCTGAAGTGTATAATTTTCAGCTGGATTGTGAAAAACCGTATGACCGTGAGAGGAAATGAAATCGAGGTTTTCTATTTGATTTTTCTGGATAAATTCTTTTACGGATTTTCCCAAATACATTCCATAATCAAAGTCCAGTTTCGTCAACTCTTCTGCCGAAAGATAAATGGAGTTTTTCAGTTTCAATTTCCAGTTTTCATCATAGGAAATTGTTTCAGCTTGTAGGATTTCAAATCGGTGAATGTCAGGAAACTGAAATTTCACATAGCAGATATCCAGTCCGTCTAAAGAAGTACCTGACATCAACCCAATGGCAGAATAGGTTTTCATTTTTTAAAAATAAGATAAATTCCCTACTTTTGGACAACTAAAATTTAGATAATGGCAAAAGACATCATTTTTGATTTAATCGAGGACGAAAGAGAAAGACAAACCATAGGTTTGGAATTAATTGCTTCTGAAAACTATGTGAGCGATAACGTAATGAAAGCAATGGGTTCTATTCTGACCAATAAATATGCAGAAGGCTATCCCGGAAAGCGTTATTATGGCGGATGTGAAGTCGTTGATCAGATCGAAACACTTGCCATTGAGAGATTAAAACATTTGTTTAATGCCGAATATGCAAATGTGCAGCCTCATAGCGGTTCACAGGCAAATGCATCGGTTTATTTGGCTTGTCTGAAACCGGGCGATAAAATCATGGGATTGGATCTGTCACATGGCGGACATTTGACACATGGTTCTCCGGTAAGTTCTTCCGGAATGTTGTACCAGACTTGTTTCTACGGTGTTGAAAAAGAAACAGGAAGAATTGATTACGAAGCAATGCGCCAAACAGCTTTGAAAGAAAAACCGAAAATGATTATCTGTGGAGCTTCGGCTTATTCGCGGGATATGGATTTTGCGAAATTCCGTGAAGTGGCAGACGAAATCGGCGCTTTATTGTTGGCGGACATTGCGCATCCTGCGGGATTAATTGCCAGAGGAATTCTAAATGACCCGATTCCTCATTGTCATTTCGTAACTTCTACGACACATAAAACATTGCGTGGACCGAGAGGAGGTGTCATAATGATGGGGAAAGATTTTGAAAACCCTTGGGGTGAAACAACGCCGAAAGGAGAAATCAAAATGATGTCCCAATTGCTGAATATGGCGGTTTTCCCTGGAACACAAGGCGGTCCTCTAGAGCATGTGATTGCAGCAAAAGCCGTGGCTTTTGAAGAAGCACTTTCCGATGGTTATATGGATT
>CALLXZ010000247.1 GCA_937875605.1 uncultured Moheibacter sp. | reverse complement strand
ACTTTGAAAAATCATTTGACGCTTTTAAAATCAATGGGTGAATCCAAAAACAAATTGGTAGCTTGGGCTGAAACCGGCGAACAAAATCTGACAACCAACAATTATTTTTCACAATTAAATCAAGCAATTGATGAAGTGGGAATTAAAATTTCATGGGTAATGTTTTGGGCAAATTATCAGAACAACGAATATTATCTTCCCTACACAGATTTGAACAATAATACCGTCAAACAAAATTTCATTGATTTTGTAAATACGGATAAATACCAAGCGCAAGGCGAACATCCGAATCTCTACAATTAATATATTGCCCCCATAATTATTTTTATTCGAATGGAAACACATAATGCGTGTTTCCATTTTTTTATAATCAATTTACCGAAAATTGTAAAAATGCTTCGTTCTTAATCCTTAAATTCGCCTAAGAAATTTCTTATCATGAAAAAAGTTATCATCCTCACCATGTTGTGTTTCAGCACTTTCTCCTTTGCACAATCTCCTGACGAAAAAGAATTGAAAAATATAGTAGAAAACCTGTTTGAAGTGGTATTTTCCGAATTGGATTCCACAAAAATCAATACGTATCTGACCGATGACTTCCTACTATTTGAAGATGGCGAAATCTGGAATAATGATACCATCCGAAATATGGTTACAGAACTGACAAATCAATTCAATAGTGATGAGAATAAAAATCATTCATTTAAAAGAATCAATTCATTCAAATTTATAAAATCCGAATCCGACGGAAAAATGGCTACAATTTATTATGAAAATTTTGCCGATTTCCAAATGGATGGAACGACAATCGCCAAAATGCATTGGCTGGAAAGTGCAACTTTCCGAAAAACAAAAGACGGATGGAAAATGATTTTCCTTCATTCTTCTCCGGTAAAAGAAAAGAACGAAAATTAAATTAGACTTTGTCAAAGTTGGATCATCAAAAAATTACTATAAATGAACACGTATAAATTCAAAACCAATATCAATTGCGGCGGATGTATTGCCAGCGTAACGCCTTTTTTAAATAAGCTAGAAAACATAGAATGGCAAGTAGACACGGAAAATCCGGATAAAATTCTGAGCGTTCAGTCAGATTCGGTTTCAGTAGAAGAAATCATCGAAGCCGTAAAATCGGCAGGATTTGAGATAGAAGTGGTATGATTTTTCGTTTAGTTCGTAACGAATTAATCAATTAAACTACTAATCAATTAAAATCAACAAAATGAAAAAATTATTTTTTTGCTTTACGTTCGTTTTTGCAGGTATTTTAAGTTTTGCACAAGACAAACCCCAGTTTTTGGAAGTAGATTATCAAATGGAAATGAAATTTGATATCGAACAAATTCTTTCCAGTGTTCCCGCTGCATGGAAAGCCCAAGTGGAAGAACCTTTACGTCAGGAAATTAAAAAAGGGATTTTCATAGACTATAAATTACAGACAAACGGAACGGAATCCGAATATAAAATGCAGGAGAAAATCAATAATGATCAATCTCCCGCAGGAATGATTCTTTCCCAAATTACCGCTATGGACAAAGAACCTTTGTACAAAAACATCAAGGAAAAATACTATTTGAAGCCGTATAATATGGGGAAATCTTATCTGATGAAAGACCAATTGCAGGATGTCAAGTGGAAGATTACCAAAGAAAAATTACAAGTGGCAGGGTTTGATACTTATAAAGCGACAGGGGTGATGAACGATTCCATTCCGGTAACCGCTTGGTACACTCCGAAAATCAATATTAAAGACGGACCCGACAGAGTTTGGGGACTACCGGGATTAATCCTGAAAACAGAATTTGAAATGAACGGTGCCGGAATCATTTTAACAGCAACAAAAGTGGCAGTGAAAGAAGACGAAATAAAAATCAACAAACCTACTAAAGGACAGGAAATCTCGGAAAAAGAATTTTTTGAAGAAATGAAAGCTCTTCAAGAAAAATACAAAGAAATGTACGGCGGAGGTGTCGATTCGGAATAAATTACCATCAAAACATTATCTAAAAAGCTGTCTTCGGATGGCTTTTTTAGGAATTGAATTAAGTAAAATTTATCGTGAGTCGAAGTTAGATTATTTGGAAATTATAGATAAAGATTAATTCAGATCCATCACAAAAGGACAACCCTGATTAAATGGGGATCCGTAAAGATTCGTGCATTCGTCTTTTTCATCAGGAACACCATCCAAATCCGAATCGGTGGATTTTAATTGATTATAATAAGCCGATAACTGCATGCTTTTATCTTCCGGACAACCCAAATTAAAAACTGAACCTGGAATCGTCGGACAAGCATCTCTGCGATCATGAACTCCATCCAAATCTGAATCTATTAGTTGAGAAGTAGAAAAAGACTGTTGCTGCGAACAAGAAATTGTTGCGAGTGAAATAATAAATATATAGATTCCTTTTTTCAAAACTTGAAACATTCTTTCAAATTTACTTCGTTAATTTGAAAATCACACGACGGTTTTCAAAATTCTTCTCATCATTACAAACCGTATGCGGACGGCATTCAGGATGACGCAATTCTTTATCGCCTTTCCCGATTATTTTCAGTCGGTTTACTTCCACTCCTTTTCCTTTCAGATAATTAACCACCGATTTTGCGCGGTTTATGGAAAGATTTAGATTGTATTCCGGTGTTCCGGCTGCATCTGTATGACCTTCGACAATGTAATTTTGTTGAGATTGGTTTTTAATGATTTCAGCTGCTGTATCCAATTTTCCATAAAATTCGGTTTTAATGAGATACGAATCAAAATCAAATTCAATTCCTTCCAACTGACGACTGATTTCCAAAGCGATTTTTTCCTCTTTTGTTTTCGGACAACCCTTTCTGTCAGACGTTCCGCGGTCAAATGGACATTCGTCCATCGTATTGGGAATTCGGTCAAAATCCGAATCAAAATCATTCTGAAAGGTTAGTTTATTATTCGGATTTTCGTATAACGAAGTTTTTCTTCCCCTATTTCCGTTGACGTTGTTATAACTTTCTTCCACAAATGAAGTATAAGGCGTCGAAATGTTCAACTCCTCACCTATTTTGATGATTTGGTTTCTGTATTTTCCGTCTTTTATACAGCGTTCGCCACATCGTTCTTCTTCCTGCAAAAGAAAATCGATCTTTTCCCTTGCCCATAAATATTTGAGAATGAATAAATTCTCATTGTTTTTATCAGAAGGCAATTTGAATTCTTCCCGATAGTTTTCATCCCCATCAATTCCAGTCAGAATTAATTTCGGATCACGCATTCCGCTGCATTCTTTACTGACGAAACTGGAAGATTGATTGGATAAAAATCCTTTAAACTGATTCGGATAGGTTTCCTGCAAATTCAATTCCCGCGACTGAACTTCTATGTGTCGCAAAAGCGGTGTTCGGATTAAATTAAAAAAACGGTTCAATTCTTTTTCCGCTTCCGCTTGCTCCGTAATCAAAACCGGTTCGGTTCCCATCGTATTGGAAAGCAATTGAACGGTTCTTCTATCTACCTCATAACCAATCCCAAAGGTAAAAAACTGTGCATCTTTCAGGTTATTTTTCAAATTCAAATAAAGTGTTCGGTCTTCTACCAATTTTCCATCCGTAACCAAAACCACAATTCGGTTAAATTCTTTATTGGGTTTATAATTATAAACCTTTTGCAGAGCATCGCTGAGCTTCGTTTTACCGGTTCCTTTTTGTTGGTTGATGGCATTTATCGCGATGGATTTATTCTCATCCGTTGCCTTCACCGATTCGGCCGATAAAAAATCACTTCCGCCCGCGAAAAATAAAATATTGAATTTCTCCTCGGGCTTCAAATCATTTAAAATTCGGGTAACCAATTCTTTAGATGTTTCAATCGGAAATCCCTGCATAGAACCCGAAATATCCATAACAAACACATATTCACGTGGTGCAATTTCTTCGGGTTTTATCATTTTTGGAGGTTCAACCACACCCAAAATATAGCGACAACCTTTGTCTTCATATACTAACATTCCGGCATCGGCTTGATCACCGCGTGAATAAAACTCCAGCTGAATCGGGGCATCCCATTCTTTTCCTTTGTAATTAAAAATTTCATATTTCTGCGAAACTTTTTCGGGTTGAATTTTATGCGAAATCATTTTCGAATCGTAAATCGGCGTCGGACTGATGACATT
>CALLXZ010000246.1 GCA_937875605.1 uncultured Moheibacter sp. | reverse complement strand
TGGTGATAATCCCGACCGGATGCCGGTATTCAAGGCAGACTTCTAAAATTTTTCTCGTAATTCCTAATTTGCGTTCTATGGGTTGATAACAATCGGTGTTACCGGACAACATAAAAGTATGAGGTTGATAATTCTTTTTCTGAAATAATTTTTCCAATAATTCAGGCGCATTTTTCTTGACCATGATTTTTCTTTCGAAATCAATTCCGGCACTGTAACCCCAATACTCGTGTGTGGGACGCGCATAACAATAAGCACATCCATGCTCACAACCTTGGTAAGGATTCATAGAAAATTCCAAAGGCATTCCTTTTCGTCTGACATCATTCATGATAGTTTTGGGAAAGACTTCGAGGTATTCGGTTTTGGTGATAGATTCTTCTATTTCATCTTCATAAATCGTTCTTTCGTAGAGATTTCGCTCAAAATGATTGTATACATTTTGAATAGCTCCCTGACCTTTTGTTGCTTTTGAATTCATCTTTTAAAATTACAAATTCAGAATGTCAAACTAAGTCGTTGTTGATAAATGAGTGATGTTAAAATTTAGAGTTAAAGCATAAAAAAATCCGCCAGTAAAACTGACGGATTTTATGATAAATTCTAATTGAATCTTAGTAACTCCACATATCGGCTTCGGATTGTAGAATACTTTCCCGGATTCGGTCACTTTCTTCAAGCTGACCTTTTGAATTCTTCGGTATATATTCTTCAATCGGTGTTATACCGTACATGGTTTGTGCCTTGTAAACAACCGATGAGAAACGCCTCGCATTTAGGATATCATCAAAAGTGATGCTGGATGATGAATTGTTAGGATTAAACACCGTATAGTTGTTCAATACTTCCCTAGCGTCCGGATACCATATCCAGAACATTTCAACAAATACACCATCATCGAATTCAGTACCGATCGTCTGAGCATCAGGTCCCATGATACACAATCCCAAAAGACGGTATTTCATTTCACCTAAACGACGGTCTATGTACCACATACCTTTTACTTTCACCATCTCGATATCCTGCGAATCCATTTCGAATTTAAAGATAGCCGCAGGATCCGGTTCTTCACCAGCTTCAATCATATCAAAATAATATTGATTGGTATCAATTCGATTGGTACGATCCACAATCTGGCCATAAGTCATTTTATTGACAAAATATTCATCATCATAAACTTGCTGGATTTTTCCGGATTCTACTCCGTCCACCAATGCATCAAATAAAGATGCAGATTCCGTTAACAATCCATCAGATGCTCTGTAATAAGGTTGATTTAAACGTTCATTCAAATCAATTACTTCCCAAACTACTTTTGACCAAATGATGTCTTTGTCTTCTATAAATCCGTATGCCAATGGTTCAGCAATTGTACTCACGGTATCTCCTGCCTCGGTAACTTTTGTTTTGTTGGCGCGTTGCTCTCTGAGTTCGTCAGGAGCCATGGCGTTCAAAACATTCTGAGAATATCCCAGTGTTGCTACCAAACTCATAATTCCGAAAAAAAGACATTTCATGATGAAAATATTTATTTAATTATCTTACTTCAATTGTAATTGGTGATGATTCACCTGTAATTCCTGTTGAACTTCTATACTTGATATCAAATATAAAGACTGCGTCACCTTTTTTGGCTTTACTTGCTGCTGCTCCAATTGTGGTTCCTGTTACAGAAGTCGTTGGTTGTCCCGGAACTTTTACTTTAAAGGAAGTTACCGTTGCAGACATATCAAACAAGAAGTCTGGCCAATCCACTTTTACAGTTTGAGCTGCTATTCCGTTTGCAGGAACTGTAATATTAGTTTTTCCTAAGATCACACCACGTGCAGGCGGAACCGGTTTGATACGGAAATCTTTAGAACCTGAAACCACTTTTCCTGAAGATGTTTTCGCTGAAGCTGTAAATTTAACCGTATTGCTTCCAGCGCCCGGTTTGAAGTTCCATTTTCCGTTTCCTCCGCTCAATCCGCCAACAGACGCTGTTAAGCTAACTGCTCCTTCTGCTCCGTTTACGGTTGCAGAAATTGGGTTGTCTAAGAAACGATAAACTACATTCATCGCATCAGCTGAAATAACTGCACCTGAAGGAGGAAGTGGAAGTGTCTCTGCTACTACTTCATATTGTTGAGAGAATGGCATAGAAATATCCTTTCCATTCGCTTTATAAGTCATAGTACCTGAAACCGTTTTCATCCCTGAACCTGTTGGAGTGATATTGAAAACAGCTTTACCATCTTTCAATGCTACATTTTGACCTCCAACAGAAACAGATCCTTGTAAAGTATTGTCAAATGCACCAAATGCAATGCTCGCTTCAACTGGTTTTCCAGCTCTCATAATTGGTGGAACCATTACGATTGGTTGGAATGCTTTCAACTCGATTTCGTCCTGAAGTTTGTTTGCTAATAATGTTCTAACTAAGTTACCCTCTTCTGTACGGATGTCAGACTGAATTTTAGTTAAGTTTGCTAAACCAGCAACCATCGGTTGATCATAAAATTGATCATTTAACCAAGATTTTCTACCACGATCTCCTGTGCTGAAAATGTGTTCAACTCTTTTTTTATCACGGGCAGACTCAGCATAAGCTCCTGCCATAAAGGTTTTATAGTCATCAATTGCTTTTTTCAATTCAGCACCTTTAGCTGTAGGTGTGTCTTGTTTTGCAAACAAAAGCTTTGTAATTACATCTACATTTTGTAGTGAGTTATAATTAGTCTCCACTTCATCCCCTGCTCCGAAATCCGGCAATTTATATTTTTGCTCATCCATAATTGATTTTTTGATGCCTTCAATTACATCAAAAACTTTATTGGATTCTGATTTTACTTGTTCCGCTTTTACTTGGATAGCTGCATAATCAGGATCTTCTCCCGCCTTTTTTACGATTTGTTCGTAAAAAGTTTTGTTGTTATCTGCTGTTAATTTAGACGAATCATCCAAAGTAACTGTAATCCCTTCAAAAGATCTCAGTACCTGACGATCGACTTGCATAGCCATCATTGCGATGAACACAAGGTACATCAGGTTAATCATCTTCTGACGTGGTGTCTGTTTACCTGCCATTTTTATTTAATAAGTAGATTGTTAAACATTAATTTAATTTTAGTTAATACAAAAAAATCGGATTAACTTCCTTTCATTGCAGACAACATTCCACCATACACTTTGTTCAAGCTGTTGATGCTTTGTGTCAACGATTCCAATTCTTGTTGGAATTTCTGAGAACCACCCGCAGATGCTTCCATTTCCGTAATGAATTGTTTGTTTAATTCTACTTGTTTTTGACCACTCTCCAATTGTACTTGGTAAAGAGCATTTAAAGACTCCATGTGGTTTGCAGCTAAAGCTAATTGATCACCATATTGTTGTGTTGCTGCAGCAGCACTTGTTGTTTTATTGATTTCGTTTACTGCAGATCCAAAGTTCTCAATTCCGGAACGCAATTTCTCCATCAAGGAAACATCCAATTTAGCTTCATTCAACATTTTATCTAATTTTTGAGAAAGAGACATATTGTCTGATTCATCAACGATTTTTTGGGCTTTTCTAGCAACGGGTGTTCCGTCAGATAATTCAGGATAAGCTTTCTCCCACTCATATTCTCCTTTTGGTTTATCAAAGGCAAAAATCGTAAATACGATTACCTCCATACCCATTCCTATCAATAGGATGATAGAACCATCAAGAGGTCCAATTGAATAGTGGTTAATTTTACAAAGAGCTCCCAAAATTACAATCGCTGCCCCAATACTATAAAAGAAGTTTAAGTTAACGTCCTTTTTGCTTGCTTTTACTGCCATAATTTAAATTGAATTTGTGTTAATTAATACGTGAAAAATTGTTTTGATTGTTTTAATATAATTTATCGTTTTTTTCTGAATTTGATTTTGGACCCTTCAGGGAATGATTGAACGGTTCTGAATCCGATATAGCTTCTCGCAGAATCTGAATTTTCCCAGTCACGAGCACTTACCATTAATAAATACCCGATATCTTTCCAAGAACCTCCTCTCACCGCTTTTTTGTCGCTACGGTCACGAGCCATTGTTGGATTTAGAGACGAAGTCATTTGATAAAAGGCTTTATCATAAGCTGAACTTGTCCATTCTGCAACATTTCCAGCCATATCATACAAACCATATCCGTTTGCGTGGAACGTTTTTACAGGACCTGTGTACATATATCCTTTACCCTGTTCTTCGATATAATCTCCTCTCTTCGGTTTGAAATTCGCCAAATAACATCCTCTGTCATCCGTCAAGTAAGGTCCTCCCCAAGGATAAGCTGCATCTTGCAGACCTCCTCTCGCAGCATATTCCCACTCGATTTCTGTAGGTAGACGATAGTCAATCACTTTATTAGACGAACCTCTTTTTTTCTTTTTGGTTGAAAGAAAATCATTGTGTTTTTTTGATTTGAATGCACAAAAAGCCATGGCTTGATCCCAGCTAACTCCTACTACAGGATAATCCGAATAAGCTTCATGCCAGAAATAATTCTCATGCATAGGGTCGTTGTGTGAATAATTAAAATCACGCACCCAAACAGTTGTGTCCGGATAAACATTTACCTCTTCTTCGTGACGGAAGTCGATACGGAATGATTCACCATCTTTTCCTTCTCTTGCGGCTCCCTCTTGGTCAACCCAAACATATTTGAATTTCAATTTGCGAACGTCAACCAATCGCTCATTGTTAAATCTTTCTTCAGGCGGATAATAAAGAGCATCAATTGCTTCTGCATAATCAATGTCCGGATATTCATATTTATCCCAATACAATTCCTGATTCCAGTTTAGTTTTCGCTGATCAATCGGCATATCCCCTTCGCGACCTGTAGATTTTGAAGCTACATATTCATCCCAAGGAGTAGACTCTCCGTCTTCACCACCTGAAACGTATCGGAAAGCAGCTATTCCACTAGCATCGCCTGAGCCACCGTTGGTAGGATCAAAGCCCAGCTCAGCCGCTTTTTCTGCTAACATTGTACGGGCAATAGAGTCGCGTACATAATCAACAAATACACGGTACTCCGAATTGGTGGTTTCGGTGTCGTCCATGTAGAAACCGGAAACCGAAACGGTTCGTACCGGCGCGTAATTGTCAAATGTAAAGTCATAATCCGTTTGCCCCAATACAAACGAACCACTTGGAATCGGCACCATCCCTTTCGGGCGTTGCGGCGTCCAAGATGACGATTTAGTTCCTACAATCTGACCATCGTTCTTTCCTCCGTTTCTCCCCTTTTTCAACATATTACAGGAAGAGAGAGTAAAGGACAAAATGATAACTGCTACCAATGCTTTATTCATCCTCATTTTTTTTAAGCGTGTAAATCTATTATAATTTTACGATTCTCCAAAATATAATTTCGTTCAGCAATTAGCTTAACGAAATTATATTTAATTTATTGTTTTTAATATAATTTTTTGTAAGATTTCCACCATCTCTGTGGAATTTTACCCTTTAGCGAGTCTTCATAATCTTTGGCAGAACAAGGAATAATCTGCTTTCCCATCGGCTCGGAATCATTCATTTCACTCAACTCCATCCACCACTGTTCCGTTTTCAAATCCCGATAAAAAACCAACTCTTGTTCAGGCATCTGAACAAAAAAAGTTTCAAAAGCATCTTTCTGCTCCAAATCCAATTTTCCCGGTGCATGGTTTTTTCCTTCTATAAAATACCAAAGAATCTCCGCCAGCAATAATTCGTCTGACGATATGTTTTTCGCTTTGAAATTATAAACGCCAAAAGACTGTACTTTATTGTTTAAACCCGCATATCTTGCCAGCGCACAAATTTCTCTCGAATTAAATCCGTTAGGCGACAACTCCAGCGTAGAACGGAAATCTGAATTTTGAATCGCTTCTAAATTTAGTACAACCAAATCCGAATTCCTCAATTCGGGTTCGCATTCCTGAATGGATTCCGTCAATTTCCCCAATCTTTGGACATCAAAATTCAAATGCTCCATCAAATCCAATTCTTCTTGTGCTGTAAAATAGGTTTGATAGCCCAAATGATTATATTCAAAAAGCGAATGAGGTTCTGTTGTGATAATTTTGCTTAAATAATTCTGAGCATGCAGTTCTTCTCCGTCATTTCCCAAACGAAAACGATTATCCACTACCGTCAAATTCACATTGTGTTGGATGGAATCAAACGTCCTGAATTGTCCATAAGCCAAAGCAGGACTTCCACCCAGAATTATCAAAATGGAGTTTTTCTTTAGTAATTCCTCTTGAATTTTGGCAAAAGCAAAATATGTATCTTCTCTCGTTGCTCCGGCATGTAGATCGCCTAAATCATAAATCGGCAGATTCCAATTGCCCTTTTTCAAACGGTAAAATTGTTTGCGGATCGTGTCAAATTCCAATTCTGAATTAAAATTCTCCAAACCTCCACGCGTTTCTTTTACACCGAAAATTACTAAAGATTTTTCTTCAACTTCTTCCTCAAAATTCAAATTTGTTCCAATTGAAAATAAATCCAATTGAGAAGCAAATTCTCTTAAATCATTTGAAACGGGCGTCAAAAATTCACTCACCATTATTTTTTCTTCTTCGCTTTTTGATTTTCAATTATCTTCTGAACTTCCGCCAATTTCAGTTTGGAAACATCCACATCTTTGGAAAGTTCAATTTTTGTTTTTCCTTTGATGATGTTGTGTCTTCCCCATCTCGCCTTTTCGATTCGGATTCCTTCTGCTTCCCAATTCTGAACTACTTTCTCTGCTTCTTTTTTTAATTTGTCTTCAATTAATTCATTGACATCGGATTGGGAAAGATTA
>CALLXZ010000245.1 GCA_937875605.1 uncultured Moheibacter sp. | reverse complement strand
TCATCCAATAATAAAACATCGTGTTTTTGGAGTAAAAGTTTGGCTAATTCTATGCGCATACGCCATCCGCCCGAAAATTCTTCCGTTTGCCGATGAAAATCTTCAGCTTTAAATCCCAAACCAAAGAGAATTTTTTCCATTTCGGCATCTTTTGTATATCCGCCTAAAATGCTGAAACGGTCGGTAAGGTGAGTAATATCATCTATCAATTTGGCGTATTCATCACTTTCATAATCGGTGCGTGTAGAAAGTTGATCATTTGTAAAATCAATTTTTTCCTGAATTTCATTCAATTGTTTGAATGCCTGTCCGGCTTCTTCCCAGACAGTTCTTCCCTTTTCAAAGTCAATATCCTGCGTCAAATATCCTACGCTTACCTCGCCTTCGTGTACCACATCGCCTTCATCCGAGTCCTGCTGTTTGGCAAGGATTTTCAACAACGTGGATTTTCCGGCTCCGTTTTTTCCGGCGAGACCTACGCGATTTCCTTTGTTGATGCGAAACGAAACATTGTCAAATAGATAACTACCTGCAAAATGAACACCTAAATTCTGAACTAATAACATTTTGCAAAAATAGAAGGATATTTATTTTGGTGGGGAAACATGAAATAAAAAAAGGAAGAATTTTTCATTCTCCCTTTCACAAATTATAATAATGTTAAAAAAATCAGTAAGAAGTTTATTTATGAGGAACTATTATTAATTAACAAGGGTTTACTGATTTCTTTATGCAAAGGAATCTGAATTTTTAAATAAAAAATAATTTCCGGTTACTTATAAACTACTCCATATGTCTTTCACATTTAATAACAGCTAAAAACACCTTCAAGGGTTTTACAATAATTTAAGATTTGGTTTAACATTTATAAATTTTAATCTTTCTATAAAATAATTTACAATCAGCTTTTAACCAATCTTTTATGCACATATAGAGTATAAAAAGAGTAGATAAAATTCATCAACTTACCTATTACTCATTTTACGTTTTGTTGACAGTTATACAAAGGATTTTGGCAATTCTTTTATTGATTTGTGGCGTAAAAACTTATTAAAAATTAAAAGAAATGAGGAGAAATGTGTTATTATGTTTTCTCTTTTTATTTGCAGTATTTCAATTAGCAGATGCTCAGGTAAAAGGGACAGTAAATGACCAGGACGGATTTGCGATTGCAGATGCAGAAGTCGTGGTAATTGGTACAGAAACATCAACCTTTACAGATGAAGGCGGAAATTTTGAGATTGAAGCTCAGGTAGGTGATGTTCTGCAAATTACCGATATGTTTGGCGCTGCCAAAGAGTTTAACGTAACGGGAGAAAATTTGGGTACTTTAACGATTGGTGCCGAAATTTTGACGGAAGCGGTTATTTTAGGGTATGGTATTTCGGAAACAGAAGAGCAAAAAACAGGTTCTTATGTGATGGTTAAAGCAGATGACATTGAAAAAGTAGGTTCGGTTTCATTTGATCAGGCTTTACAGGGACAGGTTGCCGGTGTGAGTATCGGTGCTGGAAGTGGACAACCGGGTGCGCACACGCCTATTTTTGTGAGAGGGATCAGTTCGTTAACGGGAAATACAATGCCCTTAGTGGTAGTAAATGGGGTTCCGGTTACAACTGATGATTTGTCAGCAATTGCAGCAACATCTAATCCATTGGCCAATATAGACCCATCTACCATTGAGAATGTTACCGTATTGAAAGATGCTGTAGCTACTTCTCTTTATGGTTCTCGTGGTGCAAATGGTGTTATTTTGGTTACGTTAAAAAAGGGAGCTCGTAATGCAGGTAAATTCATGTTCAATTCCGAGTTTGGAATTGGGGATATTGCATTTGAAAAAGATGATTGGTTGGATGCTCAAGGACATACCAATTATTTTGCAACGGCACTTCTTAATAACCCGGCTATGGGATTGTCAAATTATGACGAAGCATATGAGACTGCTGTAAGTGAATTAGGATGGGATGGAAAATCTAATTATAACTGGAGAGATGCTGTAAAACATAATGCCATCTCTTCTCAAAAGTATGTCTTGAATTACTCGGGTGGATCTGAAAATATGAGAATCTTCACATCCCTGAGCTACAATGATCAGGATGGAATTGCAAGAGATGCTAATTACAATCGTGTATCGGGATACTTAGGGGCAAACTGGACAGTAAATGACAGAATCAACTTAAACTTTGACGCAAGTGTTAGTAAAGCCAAGCAAACAGGCCCTACAGATGGTTCATCTTTCGCAAACCCTGTTTTTGCAGGAAATCTTATGTCGCCGACACAGCCATTTTATAATGCTGACGGAAGCTATAATCTTGATTTGTATTTCTTGAATTCTGAATTTAACCCGATGGCTCTTCAGGATAGAAACAAGACAGAGTCTGATTTTTATAAAGCAATCATCAATTTAGGAGGTGATTATGACATTACAAAAGACTTAAATTTTGAAACAAAATTTGGCGTAGATTACAATTTCTACGATGAATTATTGTATTGGAATCCAGACTTTGGGGATGGAAACAATGGTGATCCTCTTGGAAATGGATATGGTTATGCTTCACAAAGAAATTTCAATACGTGGAACTGGAGTAATGCTTTGCGTTACAACAAAACCTTTGCAGATTTTCATAATTTAACTTTGACGACTGGTACAGAAGCTATTCAATATGCTCAAAGCATTACCTTCGCAGAACGAAAAGGGTATCCTGCAGGAAACACAAAACCAACCTTGGATAATGCCGCAAACCCTTCTGATGCAGGGTCTTCAAAAGAAAACTATTCATTTATGAGTTATTTCGGTCGTTTGGCTTATGACTTTGATGGAAAGTTCTCTGTTACAGGTAATATACGTAGAGACGGATCCTCAAGATTTGGAAAAGATAATAAATGGGGAACTTTCTGGGGTGCAGGAGTAGCTGTTAACGTAGATAAATTTATTGACAGTGATGCAATTAATGACTTGAAAGTAAGAGGTTCTTATGGTACTGTGGGTAACGCTGAAATCGGAAATTATGCTTCGATGTCTTTATATGGTGCAGCTCGTGGAACTTATTTAGGATTGCCTGCCGGGCAAGTAATTCAATTTGGTGATAGCAATTTGAAATGGGAAACAACCAATCAAGTGAATGTGGGTCTGGATTTTGGGTTCTTCCAAAACCGTTTGAGAGGTTCGGTTGATTATTATGTGAAAAACATAGAAGATATGTTGTATAGTCTACCTATCCAATCAGTAGCTCCCGGAGTAACTTCTTATTTCACAAATGATGGAGAAATGGAAAGTTCGGGGATTGAAGCGTCTTTGAGTTTTACTCCTATCAGAACCGAAAACTTTGAATGGACAATCTCAGGTAATTATGCTTATAATGATTCTGAAATTACCAATATAAACGGAGGAGAGATCGCAGTGAGAAATGGTAGAAAAGCTTGGCAGAATGGTCATAATCCAACTGAGTTTTACACAAAACTTTGGGCGGGAGTAGATCAGTCAAACGGATTGCCTCTTTGGTATGTGGATGAAACAAGAACCACGACTACGAGCGTTTACAGGGAAGCACAGCAAGTGTTTACCGGAAAACAGGCATTGCCGGTTCACACTGCGGGATTGTCAACTACATTTAACTACAAAGGATTTGTGTTGAGTTCTCAATTTTCTTATGCAGGAGGACATTCGGTATATGATAACTGGGCTTTCGTTTATGATAGTGACGGAGCTTATGCAAATGTAAATACAAGAGAAGATTGGGCAAATGGTGCTTGGACTCCGGAAAATGCAGGAAATGCAACACGCCCTCAAACGATTTACGGAGGAAATAACTTAAGTAGCCAACCTTCTTCCCGTTATTTATACGACGCTGACAACATCCGTTGGAGATCTGCTGAAATCGGTTATCGATTTGGTAAAAGTATCTTAGGAGACAAAATAGGTTTGGATAACGTCTATGTTTATGTCAAAGGATATAATTTAATTGTATGGACATTTGACGATGATTTATGGTTTGATCCTGAAACAGCATCAAACAATAAAACTGACTACATCTATGGAATTGAAAGAATGGGATTGTATGATATGACTCAGCCAAACTTGAGACAATTCATCTTTGGAGTTAGGTTGGATTTTTAATTAGACAAATTTGAAAATAATGAAAAAAATACTATTTAGTTTAAGTTTTATAGGGCTATTGGGACTTACGTCTTGTAGTGAAGAAGACTTTCTGGAATACGAACCAAGTGGTTCAAGTGATTTAGAAACGGCTATTACAAACGAAGGACAGCTGGAAACGGCAACTTTGGGTATGTACACGAGAGTTCAGAGTAATTATGTTTACGGGAATTATTTTATTACGGTTCAGGAATTATTGACAGATAATGGATTTGTTGTATTTGATAACTCAAACCGATTTACAGACATCTATCGTTTTGAGCACGCTGCTGCGACAGGAGGGTCTATTCATAATATGTGGTTAATGAGCTACCGCACAATTGCCGCTGCAAATCTTGTTATTGAGCAGGAAGGAAAAATTGAAGGAGCTTCAGTTGCAAATAATATTGCCGAAGCGAGAGCTATAAAAGCCTTGATGTTGTTTAATTTGGTAAATTATTATGCACGACCTTACGGTACGATTAATCAGGATTTAGGTGTTCCTATTCCGGATAAAATCGAAATTGCTTTAGTAAACCGAAGCACTGTTTCAGATGTCTATGATAAAATCATATCTGATTTGGAACTTGCTGTTGCCGATTTGACCAATACAAACAAAGCGAGAATAACGAAAGAAGCTGCTTACGG